>CAYXLV010000042.1:0-10726 GCA_964465995.1 uncultured Coxiellaceae bacterium
ATTAGTGACGGTGGTTGGTAAAAAAGAAGCCGCGGAAGGACAAGATTTTTTTCCATTAACTGTTAACTATATTGAGAAATCATACGCAACCGGCCGCATTCCAGGCGGCTATTTCAAACGAGAAGGTCGCCCATCCGAACGTGAAACATTAATTTCACGTTTAATCGACCGCCCAATCCGCCCACTTTTTCCAGAAGGTTTTCGCAACGATGTGCAAGTCATCGTGATGACCTTATCAATGGATACAGAAGTTCCTACCGATATTCCTGCCATGATTGGTGCTTCAGCTGCACTTGGTTTGGCGGGTATTCCATTTGATGGACCCTTAGCCGCAGCGCGAGTGGGTTATAAAGATGGTCAATACCTTTTAAACCCAACCACCAAAGAAATTAAAACCTCACAACTTGATTTAGTGGTTGCAGGAACGAATAACGCTGTATTGATGGTGGAATCAGAAGCAGATCAATTACCTGAATCTGTTATGTTAGGCGCTGTGTTATATGGTCATGAGCAAATGCAAGTTGCCATTAATGCTGTGCAAGAGTTAGTGCAAGAAGCAGGTAAACCACGTTGGAATTGGACAGCACCTGAGAAAAATCATGCGCTACATTCAAAAGTGGTTGAGCTATCAGAATCTAAACTGAAAGAAGCTTATCGCATTCAAGATAAAATGCAGCGTCAAGATGCTATTAAAGTGGTGCGTGAAGAGTTAACGCAAACACTTTGCAAAGAAGACGACGCAACTGCACCGGCGACGAAAGAAGTTGAAAACGTTATGCACGATTTGGAAAAACATATCGTGCGTTCCCAAATTTTATCGGGTGAGTCACGCATCGATGGTCGTGAAACGACGGGTATTCGTCCGATTACTGTCGAAGTTGGTGTGATTCCAAGAGTGCACGGTTCAGCACTATTCACGCGTGGTGAAACACAAGCATTAGTGATTACTACGTTAGGTACTGAGCGCGATGCGCAAATTTACGATGACGTTGATGGCGAGCATCGTGATGATTTTCTTTTACACTACAATTTCCCACCATTTTGTGTTGGCGAAGTTGGTTTTATGAGTGGTCCAAAACGCCGTGAAATTGGTCACGGTAAATTAGCCAAACGTGCTGTGCAAACTGTTGTACCAACGATGGAACAATTTCCATACGTAGTGCGTGTGGTGTCTGAAATTACAGAGTCAAACGGTTCGAGTTCAATGGCCAGTGTTTGTGGATCAAGCTTAGCAATGATGGATGCCGGTGTGCCGATTAAAGCACCTGTTGCTGGTATTGCGATGGGATTGATCAAAGAAGACAATCGCTTTGCTGTATTATCCGATATCTTGGGTGATGAAGATCACTTAGGTGATATGGATTTCAAAGTAGCCGGTACTGCACAAGGTGTTACTGCACTGCAGATGGATATCAAAATCCAAGGCATTACCCGTGAAATCATGGAGCGTGCATTGGATCAAGCGCGTGATGGTCGGATGCATATTTTAAATATCATGAACCAAACGATTGATCAGCCACGCACTGATATTTCTAGTTTTGCCCCAAAAATTATTTCTTTCAAAATTAAAGCATCTAAAATCAAAGACGTTATTGGTAAAGGCGGCGCCACGATTCGTGAGCTAACCGAGCAAACCAATACCACTATTGATATTTCTGATGATGGCGTGATTAAAGTCGCTGCGGTTAATTCAGCCGATGGCGAAGAAGCAAAGCGCCGTATTGAAGAACTGACAACAGATGTTGAAGTGGGTATGTTATTTGAAGGCCCAATCGTGAAGATCATGGATTTTGGTGCATTTGTAGCATTAAAACCGGGTCAACAAGGTTTGGTACACATTTCACAAATTGCTGATCACCGTGTTGAAAATATTCATGATTATGTTTCTGAAGGACAAGTTGTGAAAGTCAAAGTGATCGACATCGACCGCCAAGGCCGTATTCGTTTGAGCATGAAAGAAGCGCAACAAACGAATGAGTCATCTAATCAAACGGCAGTTGAGTAAAGAGTCTCATGTTATCCCGCGGGTTCGCCGCGGGATATTTGATTGATATTTGGATTGTGCGATCGAGTCGCATATTAGCCATTACCCGCAAGCCCTGAAAGCAAATTTGAAATTATTTTTTTGTGAATTTAGCCTATTAAGTGTTGCATATTAATTTAAAACCGAAGCTTTTATTTTTGGGCAACCTCTCACTGGCGTTCGTGGCTCAGTTGTCATGCATTGGCAGGCGACTGTGATATCTGAGCCACGAACGCTAGTGAGAGGTTGCCTAACAATATCAGCTGTGGTGTGAATTTAATGTGAGGGATGTGGCCATTTTTTTATGCGGGATATGGCCTTTGGCAGTAAAAATAAAACTTGGCTTATATTAAACTAAGCACAGTTAAATCAAAGAGGCTGATGCCAATGACTGAAAATCGCTTGAGGCGTATTGAAAAGGCATTTATCTACTTGCCGTTAGTGCTACTGATATTAAGTTCTCTGCTATTGATCCCCCAAACCTATAACCCAATTAAATACCTTTTCCCGTTACTATCCGTGACTGTCATGCTAGCTACCGCCTTATATCTTATCCTGGCTATTTACAGCTGCTATTTAGCCATTAAATCCCAACTTTATCGTTTTGCAATATTGCCCCTGATTTTTCTTGCAGGTGTAACAATGACTGTAGTAATGAGTTTCCTTGATCGAGAAGTTTTAGTTAACCACCTGTGGGGGCAGGTAGTACTGCTGAGTTATGCATTGATTTTAGTGCTTTATGTTTTAGCTGCAGTAATAAGATGGTACAAAAAATAATAATCATTCAGTTGAACTGGCCCGCAGCACCTTAATTATTAACCTGCATTTTATTTTGATTAAATCCCACCATGGAATTAATCATTACAGCGCTTGCCCTTGGAATCATTGCCGTCAATTTTTGCCGGCATCTGCCAAACTTAACACTCTGTTGGTTGAGTGCCATCACACTGTTATCAATCGGTCTATACAGCAAAGGCCGCAGCAAACGCTGGCTCATATTTATTGCTTTTTCGCTACTCGGTTTAAGTGTGGGCATTTGGCAAGCCAAACAACTTTTACAATGGCGCTTGCCAACGCAACTCATTAAAAAAGATGTAAAGGTGACAGGTGTGATTGCTTCCATCCCCAAAAAATCACCACTCGGCGTATCCTTTATTTTCCACGTGCAACGCTTTCAAACCCACGCGGTTAATATCAAAATCAAACTCACATGGTATCAACACCCACCCACATTAATTGCAGGACAATACTGGCAATTCACCGTCCGCTTAAAACCACCACATGGCTTGCACAACCCAGGCGGTTTTAATTATCAACGCTGGTTATTTGCTAACGGTATTCGCGCAACGGGTTACATAGTGAATCGTGCACAACATCAATTATTAAAATCTACTTTGTCACTCAATAAAATACGCCAACAAGTACAGTCCACCATTAGTCACGCAATTAACAACCATCCACTTGCTGCTATTATTGCAGCATTAACCACCGGTTCCCGCAGCCTAATGCAAGCCAACACTTGGCAAGTTTTTCAACGCACTGGCACCAGCCACTTAATTGCAATTTCCGGTTTGCATGTCGGGTTTGTTGCAAGCGTTGCTTTTCTATTAATGACATGGATATGGCGCTGCAACACCAAGCTATTACTCATTATTCCTGCACAACGCGCCGCCGCGGTGACTGCTATGCTAGTTGCCATCCTGTATGGATTATTAGCCGGCATGTCACTACCGACGCAACGCGCGGTGATTATGATTATCGTATTGATGTGCGGCCAGCTATTGTATCGCCCAATGGCCAGCTGGCGACGTTTGTTATTAGCTTTTGGCATAGTCGTGTTATGGCATCCTTTTTCACTCAGTGCCGCCAGTTTCTGGCTAAGTTTTAGCGCAGTTGGCATTATCATTTACACAACATGTCATCGCTACCCAGGATACCGCGGTTTTATAAACGGTTTGCGATTACAACTTATTATCTTCTGCGCTTTACTCCCATTAACCTTATGGTTCTTTCAAAAAATCTCATTAATCCTTTTCTTTGCTAACCTTATTGCTATCCCATGGGTAGGTTTTATCATAGTGCCTTTAGCATTATTAGCGACAATTACACTGGCCATTAACATCCACGCCGCACAACACTTATTTCAATTAACGGCACTATTATTAAAACCTTTGTGGCTATTACTACAATGGATGTCAAATTGGCCTGGCGCCGTTTGGTACCACGTGTTGCCAAGCAGCATCACTTTAGCCTTAAGTATCGCAGCGATTTTAATCCTCTTTGCACCCGCAGGCTTACCGGGTCGTTGGTTAGGATTACTTGGGTTACTGCCTTTATTTTTTATGCGAGTTGCCAAACCCGTTGAGCACGCTGTTTGGCTAACGTTATTAGATGTTGGTCAAGGTTTAGCTGTAGTCATACAAACCCAGCATCATGCAATGATTTACGATACAGGCCCGCGTTATCCAACTGGTTTTGATGCCGGGCAATCTATCGTGGTGCCTTATTTACAACACCAAGCGATTACCAAGATTGATGTAATGATGATTAGCCACGGTGACAACGATCACATTGGTGGAGCGCAAGCCATTCTAAAAGCATTACCAGTAAAAAAAATTTTAACCAGTGTTCCAAAAAGATTTACGCATCATGTTGCCAATACTTGCGCCAAAGGCCAACATTGGCAATGGGATGGTATTCAATTTCAAGTACTATCACCGCCAGCCAATACGGCTTATCAAGGCAACAACAGCTCATGTGTTCTCAAAATCACTGCAGCCAAACAATCATTTTTATTAACCGGCGATATCGAACAACCCACCGAAGCCGCTTTGGTGCAACACGCACGATCTCAATTACATGCCACTGTTCTTATCGCTCCACATCACGGCAGCAAAACCTCATCCACCACTGCATTTATTAAAGCAGTCGCACCGCACTATGTGTTATTCCCAGTCGGCTTTTACAATCGCTTTGGTTTCCCATCTGCACAAGTTGTACAGAAGTATCGCGCTATCGGTGCACAACTTTTCACCACGGCAAAACAAGGGGCAATAACCATTCGCATCTCACCAAGTGGTCAGGTAAGATTGGGGGCGGCGTTTTCCCGCCGTTATTATTGGCAACATTAGGTTATTTTTTAAGCATGTTTAAACTGACAAACCAAGGATTAAAAACGTATCGTCGCTTACTGCGCGCTTCCCAAAAATACTGGTCAATTTTTTTATTAGGTGTTGCTGGCACCGTCGTGCTGTCTTTGGTGGACGCCGCTTTCACCTGGTTAGCCAAACCGATTATCAATCGCGGCTTTGTCAGTCGTGATGCTGTTTTTATTACTTGGCTGCCATTATTAATTATTTTAATTTTTATCATGCGCGGCGCTGCCGGTTTCTTATCAAACTATTTTATTAGCCGAGTTGCGCGCAATGTGGTCATGGATATGCGCCGTAATATCTTTGCCAAACTCTTAAAATTACCCGCTTCTTTTTACGACCATAACAGTTCCGGTCATTTACTCTCGACCATTATTTACAACGTAGAACAAGTTGCCACCGCAAGTTCTGATGCACTCGTCACATGCCTGCGCGAATTTTCATTACTCGTTGGTTTAGTGGCTGTGATGTTTATGGTGAGCTGGCAACTGTCATTATTCTTTTTATTAGCCAGCCCATTAATTGCTTGGGTAGTGAAATGGAGCAGTGCGCGCTTGCGACGTTTAAGTACTAACGTGCAGCAATCAGTCGGCGATGTGACCCACGTAGCAGACGAGGGCATTCAAGGTTATAAAGTCATTCGTTTATACGGCGGACAAAAATACGAATATGAAAAGTTTTATCACGCCACCCGCAAAAATCGTCAACGCGAATTAAAAATTGTGATTACCAACAGTGTCGGTACAGCATTGGTGCAATTGCTAGTAGCTATTCCAATTGCCGGTACGTTAGCCATTGCCACCATGCCATCGTTGCATATTTCACCCGGCAGCTTTGCTGCAGTAATTGCAGCGATGATTGGCCTATTGCGCCCCGTGCGGCGTTTAACCATGGTCAACACGGAGATTCAAAAAGGTGTCGCCGGTGCGGAAAGTATTTATGCCATTTTAGATGAGCCCGAAGAACGCGACAGTGGGCAGCGCCAAGTCGAACGTTTTCGTGGCGATATTGAATATCAAAACGTGCAATTTGCTTACGTCTCATCGAAAAAACCCGTACTAAAAAATATTTCGTTGAGTGTCAAAGCCGGCCAAACCGTCGCAATCGTGGGACGTTCTGGTAGCGGTAAATCCACCTTAATTAATTTATTACCTCGCTTTTACGATGTAACCACCGGCGTGATTAAAATTGATAATGTTGATGTGAAAGATTATGGCTTGGCTGATTTGCGTCATCAATTTGCATTGGTTTCTCAAGACACCACTTTATTCGACGACACGATTGCCAATAACATCGCTTACGGTGTTGGTAAAAAAGTGGATGAAGCTGCCATTATTGCTGCAGCAGAAGCGGCATATGCCATGGAATTTGTGCGTCAATTACCAGATGGTATCCATACTTTAGTCGGTGAAGATGGCGTTTTATTATCCGGTGGTCAACGCCAGCGAATTGCAATTGCACGCGCACTACTAAAAAATGCGCCTATCTTAATTTTGGATGAAGCCACCTCATCACTCGACACTTACTCAGAACGTCATATTCAAAAAGCCCTCGATCATTTAATGCAAGAACGCACCACCTTAGTGATTGCGCATCGTTTATCAACGGTCGAAAATGCGGATTGGATTGTAGTGATGGATGACGGTGAGATTGTTGAAACTGGTACGCATACACAATTGTTAGCAAAAGATGGCGCTTACGCCGCATTGCACCGCTTACAATTTCGCGACACAGCCGTGCCGGCTGATATGTTAAACGCATCATTAACGTAGAATAAACCGATGTTCGATAGCCAACGTCTTTGGTACCAATCTTCTAAAGTAGCACCGCTATTGTTACCGTTTGCTTGGCTATACCAAGGCGTAGTGAAACTGCACCGCAATCTTTATCGCTGGAAACTCAAAAAAACCACGCATTTTAAAGTGCCGGTTATTGTCGTTGGTAACTTAACCGTTGGCGGTACGGGCAAAACACCGTTTGTTGCATGGCTAGTGCAATGGTTGCAAGCGCGTGGTTATCAACCTGGCATAGTCAGTCGCGGTTATGGAGGTCGCGCTAAACAATGGCCGCAAGTGGTCAATGCAAATTCTGATCCGCAGTTAGTGGGTGATGAGCCAGTGATGTTAGCGCAACAAGTGCGTTGCCCAATTGTGGTTGCACCGGATCGCGTTGCCGCAGTAAAACAATTATTAACCGATTACCAATGCGATATTGTGGTCAGCGATGATGGTTTGCAGCATCATGCGCTTGGTCGGCAAATTGAAATCGTAGTGATTGATGGCGAGCGCCGTTTCGGTAATGGTTATTGCTTACCAGCCGGGCCGCTGCGTGAACCCAAACAACGTTTGCAGCAAGTGGACTTTATTATTAGTAACGGTGCTGCATTAGCAGGTGAATATGCGATGCAGTTAGTCGCAGGTGATTTTTATCAGCTCACCAACCCTGCAAATAAAATGACTGCCAAGCAACTGCAAGGTCAAACCATTCATGCTGTTGCCGCGATTGGCCATCCCGCGCGCTTTTTTAAGCAGCTAACCAAGCTGGGGCTTAACATCAAAGCGCATCCGTTTCCCGATCATTATTTTTTTAAAGCAACGGATCTTGATTTTGCAGACAATGGATTGGTTGTGATGACCGCAAAAGACGCGATTAAATGCCAAAACATTGCGCAAGCGCAGCATTGGTGTTTGCCGGTTTATGCTGAGGTGGATCCCACATTTGGCGAGCAGTTTGCACAGTGCTTAGATCGCGGTAGAATGCAACAGTCATCGTAATGCAAGGATGGAATATGCGAAAGTTAGTGCTTGGATTGTTATTGTTGTTAGCGTCTGCTGTTAATGCCCTCCCAATTGGTTCTTATTATAATTCTTGTCGCAAATGTATTGTGAGTCACCATCATCGTTTATTACGCTGTCAGTGTATTAATGAATTGAACAACTGGCAAAAGACGCAACTGCGTTTAACACGAGATTGTGATTTTATTGAAAACGTTTCTGGCCACCTGCGTTGCGCGATGCGCAATAATCCAGCCTTGCCAAAAGGCAATTATCAACTGACTTGTCGTTTTTGTGAATTTAATGGTCGTGCATTAACCTGCATGTGTCCTGATCAAAATAAATTTTTTCATCGCACATTTTTAAAATGGGCGTATCTTTGTGATCATATTCGTAACCTCAATGGTAATCTGGTTTGCACACGGCGTCGTCTGGTTTTGTTGCCAGAAGGGACTTACCGCAGCAGTTGTTATCACTGTCGTTATGATGGCTATGAGTTGACTTGCCAATGCTTGGATTACAACAATTCGATTAACTTAACGCGCCTTACCGCAGCCAATACTTGCCGTTGGATTCGTAACTATAACGGTCAGCTGTCTTGTCGATAATCTTCTGCTATACTGATCCGGATTTTATCGATAAAAGGAATTGTGATGAGCTCATTAGCATGGATATTGCTCTTTTTAGCGTCATTTTTCACCTTATGGTATCACCGCGCTTCTCTCTCTGTTTGGTCTCTTGCTCTTGCTGTTTTACTTGTTTTAGTCTCTTTTTTTAGCCAACTTCATGCGGCGATTGTGACCATATACTGGATTATTTACGCGGCGATTTTTGCACCACTGTTAATTCTCCCCATTCGCCGTCAACTCATTTCCCGCCATATTTTACGAATCTACCGCCACTTAATGCCTACCATGTCCGACACTGAAAAAGAAGCCTTGACCGCCGGTAGTGTGGGTTGGACCGCCGACTTATTTAGTGGCATGCCGGATTGGAATAAATTACACAATATCCCGCCCGCCAAAATCTCCGAAGAAGAACAAGCCTTTTTAGACGGCCCAGTTGAACAGTTGTGTCAAATGATTGATAACTGGACCATCAGCCGCAGCATGCGTGTGCCTAAAGCCATTTGGGATTTTCTTAAACAAGAAGGTTTTTTTGGGATGATTATTCCTAAGAAATATGGTGGTAAAGCGTTCTCTGCCATGGCACATGCAGAAGTCATTGCCAAAACATCCGGTGTGAGTGTTGCGGTATCAACCATTATTGGTGTCCCAAACTCTTTAGGCCCCGCTGAATTATTGCTGCATTATGGTACGGAAGAACAAAAAAATTATTACTTACCACGCCTAGCCCGCGGTGAAGAGATTCCTTGTTTTGCTTTAACAAGCCCGGTTGCTGGTTCTGATGCAGGTTCAATTACTGATTACGGCATTGTCTGTCAACAAACTATCGATGGTGAAGAAAAAATTTGTTTACGCCTCACGTGGGATAAACGTTATATAACATTATCACCGGTAGCAACGATTCTTGGCTTAGCGTTTAAGTTGTATGATCCAGAGCATTTATTAGGCGATAAAGATGAGTTAGGTATAACTTGCGCTCTAATCCCAACCAATACACCTGGCGTTGTCACTGGCCGCCGTCATTATCCGCTCGATGCTGCTTTTCCAAACGGCCCAACGCAAGGCAAAGATGTGATTGTACCGATCGATAATATTATCGGTGGTGCCAAGATGGCCGGGCATGGGTGGCGCATGTTAATGGAATGTCTATCAGCCGGCCGTGCAATTTCATTGCCTTCGATGGTGACCGGTGGCACTAAACGCCAAGCGTTAGCCAGCGGTGCTTATGCACGAATTCGCCGCCAATTTAATACTTATATTGGTAGCTTTGGTGGCATTGAAGAAGCTTTAACCCGTATTGCCGGTTACACTTACGCCATTGATGCTTGCCGCACCTTTACCGTTGCTGCTGTCGATCAAAATCAAAAGCCCGCTGTCGCTTCTGCAATTAGTAAATACCACACCACTGAAATGAGTCGCCAAGTCAATCGCGATACGATGGATATTCATGGTGGTAAAGCAATTTGCATGGGTCCCAACAATTATTTAGCACAAGGTTATATTGAACATCCGATTAGTATTACTGTCGAAGGCGCGAATATTTTAACGCGCTCAATGATTATTTTTGGCCAGGGGGCGATTCGTTGTCATCCTTATGTATTAGCTGAAATGACTGCAGCACAAGACCACGATCGGCAACATGGTTTGAAAAAATTCGATCGTGCGATCTTTGCGCATATTGGGTTTTTAATCAGTAATATGGTGCGATCACTATTGCTTGGTTTATCGCATGGTTATATGGCTGGTGCACCACGTCACCCACTGCGTCGTTATTATCAGTTAATGACACGCTTTTCATCCATACTTGGTTTGGTGGCTGACTTTTGCATGATTACCATTGGTGCCGCTTTAAAACGCAGTGAAAAATTATCCGCGCGTTTAGGGGATTTATTAAGTTTGTTATACATGGGTTCTGCAGTGCTGAAATATCACCGTGATGGATTTGCAGGCCGTGGTCATCGTGAATCCGAATTGGTAGTCGTGCAATGGGTTTGCCAAGAATTTTTATACCAAATGCAAACCCAACTTGATCAGTTGCTATTTAATTTACCGAATAAATTTGTAGCCTGGACTTTACGCATTTTAACATTGCCCTTGGGTAAAGTGATCGAACCACCCAAAGATAAACTCGGTAAAAAAGTCGCACAATTA
>CAYXLV010000043.1:0-10460 GCA_964465995.1 uncultured Coxiellaceae bacterium
CTGCTACGCAAATAGAACAGGCACTAGAACAACTGACCTATTCGCACACATTAGAGCTTTAATTTAGCGAAAGCTCAATGACAGATATAAAAACTCAATAGAAGTTTGCCCCAACGAAACCGATTATTATTACGGCCTGCGATTGCCCTGAGTTAACAACAATAGATATTATGCAAACCAATATTGTAGAAGCAATTGATTTTACAGGCTCACCATTATTTAACACTCAGCATGCCGATTTAATCACGATTCAGCTTTCACTGAATCCATGGACGCTAATGGCTCAACTAACTGCGCATGCAAATTTTCCTTGCTTTTTACCTATGCTAAAACCTTATGCACTCACTCCGATGCTGATAAGGGCTTTCAACGAACTCACTTATCACGACAGTCACACATTAAATATCAACAGCCTGACTGAGCTTGCCACAGCCTTTCAATTGCCGCTTAATGATTTTAAGCCTCTGCAAAACTTGTCTCTGCTCATCAATAGAGTTCGCCGACGATTAGTTGATTTACTCGCCCCCTATGCTCAATCAATAGCTGAATGGGTGACCAATCATAAAGAGTTATTTGCAATCATTAGCGCCTATAACACACCCCCTAGTTTGCAAAAGCATGACTATGTTTACTGCTCTTATCTAATCCACAAAGTCAAACTGTCACTCGAAAAGTATCCAAAGCCACCCAATCTCAACCTAGCATTAAATAAAAAACGGATATTGAATGAATTAGACATTCAAAATACTTCTATCGGAAAAAATATTGAAGATATTGCGATGACTTTATTGATTGATCAAATTTATCAGCAACTCACGCCACTACAATTAAAAACGATTCAGCAATTACCAATTAAAAAAACGCAACTTGAAACAGCAGTCACTCAATTTAAGGAACAATACGCCAGGGATCTCTTGCTGCCTAAGACTATCGGCATAACCGCTTATCCAGCCACTACTCATATTGCCGCACAACACTTGGTGGTAGTAAAACTGCGCCATCACCCTATTAACCAAGATATTTTTGAGAAGCTCCAGCACAAAGGCCTCATTAGCTTTAGCAGAACTGAAGGTGTTTATTACATCAAACCGAGCGCTAAAGAAATTATTATTCCGATTAACTATCATTCTGAAGCGATATTAATTAATTACGCCGTTTTGCAAATGCTGGCGTTTGGTATTTTTGACCTTGAAATTCAATCGTCCGCCCTTAATCCATCAACCAAAGCGATCCAACCGTTAGCCGCTTTAGATTTTTATCGATACTGTCTAGAGATTTTAGAATTTATCTATCAAAAAACCACCGCCCTCAGCTATAGCGAACAGTCTCTGCATCAACGCCAAGTAGTACCAAGTACTGAACTAAAAGAGCTACAATTACTGAAAAAAGATTTTAGCAATCCAACCGTGCAATTCTTTGATAAAGAATCCACCAAAGAGCGTGCACGTAAGATGATGCTATATGCTGATATTTTTTATAATGCAGACCCAGAGAAAGAAAACTACCCAGAACACGGGAAGCAATCGATTTGTTCAATTCAATAGGCGTTTTAATTGGCTAAATTATCGGGTGCTATATTCATGATACGCAAAGCACCCGCCATGACTTTGGCAAAAGCAGGAGCAGCGACCAAACCACCAAAGTGCTTGCCTTTGGGATCTCTCACGACAACGGCGATCACCAATTGTGGATTGCTAACCGGCGCCATACCAACAAAAGAAGCCATGTATTTATGTTTGTTATAACCGTTCGCATCAGCAATATACGCGGTGCCGGTTTTACCCGCCACTCGATAACCACTTACTGAAGCGCGCGTTCCGGTACCGCCTTTTTGAACGACGGTTTCTAGCATGCCTAAAACAATTTTTGCATCAGCAGCACTAATTACACGAGTTCCTTGCACCGGGTGCTCGCGTTTTAAAAAAGTGATTGGGATTTTAATGCCGTCATTAGCCAAAATGGCATACGCAGCTGCTAGCTGTAAGGTTGTAACGGCAATGCCATAACCATATGCCAAGGTGGCCACTTCACTGGGATACCATACATTACGCGGTAATAGCACGCCGCTCGCTTCGCCGGGAAAGCCACTGGCTGTGCGTTGCCCGAAACCAAAATTACGTAATAAGTCCCAGTATTGCTGTGGCTTTAATGACAGCATGATTTTTGCAGCTCCGACGTTACTGGATTTTTTTAAAACGGTTGTTAGATTAATAATACCGTAATAACCATCGTCTTTGATTTTATAACCGCCGACGCGCATCCAACCGGGACGTGTGTCAATTAACGTATTCGGCGTGTATTTGCCGCTTTCTAGTGCTAAGACAATCGTGAATGGTTTAATCACAGAGCCGGGTTCAAATGTATCGGTCACCGCACGATTACGATAACGACCGTCGTGATCTTTGGGGCGATTATTGGGGTTATAAGAGGGTTGGTTGACGTCCGCTAAGATTTCGCCGGTTTTGACGTCTAACACAATCAGCGAACCGGATACCGCATGAAATTGATGCACGGTATTTTTAAGCGTTTGGTAAGCAAGGTATTGAATACGATGATCAATGCTTAGTGTGAGGTTTTTGCCTTGTTGTGGTTTTTTTAATAATGCAACGTTAGTCACGATATAACCGAGGCGATCTTTAACAACTTCTTTTAATCCGGGCACGCCACTTAGCCAACTATTAAAAGCTAACTCTAAACCTTCTTGACCCTCATCATCCACATTAGTTAAACCCACCACGTGCGCGGCTACCTCGCCCTCTGGATAGTAACGTTTATATTCACGTTGTGAAAAAACACCCGGTATTTTGAGCGCGTGGATTTGTGCGGCAATGGGTGGTGGTAAACGACGGCGGATATAAACAAATTCACGGCGTTTATTTTTTCGAAAGCGCCGTTGAATATAGTGTGGGGTGCGTTGAGTGAATTTGGCGAGCGCGGCTAATTGTGTGCTAGATGCTTTAAAGATTTTCGGGTTTATCCAAATCGAATCAACCGGTGTGCTGATGGCTAATGGTGCGCCGTCACGATCGGTTATCATGCCGCGAAAGGCAGCCATAGTGACTTTGCGTAAAATGCGTGCCTGACTTTGTTTTAATAGAAAATGGCGGCTCACGATATTTAAATCAACCAAACGCCAAATCACTGTGGCAAAAGCGATCACAAATAACAATAGAATGAGATATAAACGCCAAGCATAAGAAGACGATGCTTTCATATCATTCCACGATAATGTTGGTATTGGATTTAGGTGCCACCATGCCTAAGCGTTGCTGCGCAATTTTTTGAACGCGTGCTTGGGTGGACCAAGTGCTTTGTTCGAGTAATAGTTTGCCTTTAGTGACTTGATATTGTTGAGCGGTGTTTTGTAATTTTTGAAAGTGAATAAATAGACGGCGGTTGTAATCTTTTAAATAAATTAACCCAAACGCTGAGGCCAGAATACTCAAGGTGAGGAGTGCCAAGATGGCAATGTGTAATGGTTTATGTGTTTTCATGATTGCACTATTTGCAGGATACATCTTATGCGATGCCACTCGGTCGCGGCGATACACCATTGTATTGGAAACCGCTGCCTTTTTGTAATCAATTTGCTTCATCGCAATTTCTCCGCTATCCGTAAGCAAGCACTCCGCGCTCTGGGATTGGCTGCTACTTCGTCGCGACTGGCGCGAACAAATTTGCCAATTCTACGTAAATGTGGCTTGATGTCCACCGCTTTTATCGGAAGATCCGGTGGATGCATATCACCTTGGGCTTGTTGTTTTATAAATGCCTTGACGATGCGGTCTTCCAACGAATGAAAACTAATCACGCATAAGCGTCCGCCAACGGCTAAAACTGACAAGGATTGCTGTAAGGCGGTGTGGAGCTCGCCTAATTCATCATTAATAAAAATACGAATCGCTTGGAAGCTGCGGGTTGCGGGATGTTTTTTAATTTCGTGGGAGGGGTTTACTCTGGCGATTAAATCGGCCAATTGTTTGGTGCGGGTAAAGGGTGTGGCGTCTCGATCTGCCACAATCGCGCGGGCAATGCGCTTGGCATGACGCTCTTCGCCATAGTTTTTTAGCACCTCTGCAATCTCAGTTGCCGATGCTGAATTGATCCAGGTTGCTGCATCCATGCCTTGCTCCGGATTCATCCGCATATCCAGCGGACCATCTTTGTTAAAACTAAAACCACGTTCTGGTCGGTCCAGTTGTGGTGATGACACGCCTAAATCCATTAGAATGCCATCAATCTTCCCGTCCCATCCACGATCTTGCATAACCTGTTGGAGCATCGTAAACGAGGCATGCTCGATGCAAAACCGTGGATCACGAAAAGGGCCCGCCTTCGCTGCCGCTATGGCAGTTGGGTCTTTATCGAAGGCAATCAACCGACCTTCGGGCCCAAGCTTTTGCAATATGTGGCGACTGTGTCCTCCACGCCCAAATGTGGCATCGATATAAATGCCATTGGGTTTTATTGCTAAACCATTTATCACTTCCTGCAATAACACAGGATCGTGTTCATTATTTGTATTCATGACAACCTAAGGATGAATGTGTTGACTACAGTGACATGGGCATTATTTCCCCAATCGCGCCGGAATTATCATCCATGTCACCGGCCAACCAAGCATCGCGTCCTTGATGCCACTGGGTTTCACCCCAGATTTCAAATTTTCTACCTTGGCCTATTAAAACAATATTCGATTCAAGACCGGCATAATCACATAAATTGTGAGGAAGAAAGAATCGCCCGTGACGATCCAAGGTGATTTCTACCGCGTGCCCTAATAGCAATCGCATTAGGCGTCTGGCGGAAGGGTCATTGTCGGGGAGTTGTTCTAGGCTTTGTTCAACTTCAAGCCACTGGGGGCGGGGATATAATTGGAGGCATTCTTCTTCGGTATCTATGGTTAACACTAGCTCACCGGCTGCCTCTTGGATGATGGTGGTGCGGTAGTGACGGGGTATGGTAATACGTCCCTTTGCATCAATAGTTAGCGTTGCTAATCCACGAAACACTTTAACGTCTCCCTATATATTGTTGGTCAGTGTAGCACCATAGAGCAACTATTGTACAGATCACCTAAAGGCTCAATCAAAGCGTTAGTTATAAAATTCGATGTAAAGCTTGAGCTACAACTAATCGCGAAAATTCTCAAACTGCAAGGGCTGGCTTAGCTCTTGCTCACGTAGGAATGCAATCACTGTTTGTAAATCATCTCGCTTTTTGCCCGATACACGTACTTGATCCCCTTGGATAGAGGTTTGTACTTTCAGTTTTTCTGCTTTGATTAATTTGACAATTTCTTTTGCGACTTCGGTTTTTAAGCCTTGTTGCATAGTAATTTTTTGTTCGGCTTTCTTATGCTGTAGTACGGGATCACCGGTGGTCATGTGTTTTAAATCAACGCCGCGCTTAGCCAATTTATTGCCCAATATATCGCGCATTTGATCGAGTTGAAAATCCGTCTCAGCGGTTAAAGTGATTGTGTCTTCAGCAAAAACGAATTTCGCACCACTGCCTTTAAAATCAAACCGCTGCCCTACTTCACGATTGGCCTGATCGACCGCATTGGTCACTTCATGGGCATCAAACTCAGAAATCACATCAAATGAAGGCATTATCTCTCTCCCAGCTGTTAGGTCGCCATTTTCTATCACATCAACTTATAAATGGCAACGAAAGCCAAACTACGGTATTGCTTTTGCAAACCAATAATGATTTCATGCCCATACAGACCAGTTACTGGTAAAACTGAGATTTATCTGGCTTATAAAAGCTGATTTTAGCGGGCCAATGGCCCAAAATAACAGCAACCACTGATTAATAATATTAAAAATCAATGGGTTGCAGAAGATAGGCTAGGCTTACAAATTTAATTATAAATACCTAGTCCCATTTAAGATTTTGTTAATATTCGCGTGATAAGATTCCAAATAAGCGAGAGATTTTATTAGCGAAATCAGACAATAAAAGGCAAAAATTATGAATATCGAAGAATTAGCCCTTAACGCAGAACGTGCCAGTCAAAGCACCTTTCTTGCAGGTATCGCTGCTATCAATGCAGAACTTAATTCTCAAAGCAAACTCTTTGCAGGCTTAGCGGAAATCAAAGCCGAACATAACACCAACGAAGTATTCAACAAACAACTCGATAAACTACCTACTGTTGCATCTAACGCTAACAGCTTATTTGGTAACGGTGGTCAAGCAAAAGCGGCTCGCAGCGAAGCGGAAGATCTACTCCGTTCTTTCAGCCAACCTGAGCCAAACCATACACCAGGTAGCTAAAACCGAATAACCCAAAAGTCCTATCCGCTTAGGGGGAGCCCAGTTATCTTCACAGATAACTGGGTTTTTTTATTGCCAATTTAAAATCACTTTGCCTGACTGGCCTGATAACATATCCGCAAAAGCCTGTTCGAAATCGGTGTAGTGATATTCTCCTGTCACCACAGGCTCAATATCCAATCCTGATTGCAGCATGCTAATGCCTTTGTACCATGTCTCAAACATGCGTCGACCATAAATGCCATGAATCTTAATACTACTAAAAATAATTTTGGCCCAATCAATAGCGAATGGTGCTTTAGGTATCCCTAAAAAGGCAACCTGACTCCCTGTATTTAATACCGCTAACATATCTGTAAATGCCGTCGCATTGCCTGACATTTCTAAACCGACATCAAAACCTTCCTGCATGCCTAAAGTTTCCATCACATCTGGCAACTTGGTTGCTTGAGTATTCACCGCCAACGTGGCGCCCATTTGCTTAGCTAAACTTAACCGATAATCATTCACATCAGTCGTCACCACATAACGCGCCCCCACATGTCGTGCAATTGCTGTCGCCATTAATCCCACCGGACCTGCACCGGTAATCAGCACGTCTTCACCCACTAAATCAAATTCCAACGCCGCATGCACAGCATTACCAAACGGATCTAATAACACCGCTTGTTCATCTTTAATATTGTCTGGAATTTTATAAACGTTGCTGCGTGGCATGGCGATATATTCTGCAAAAGCACCGGGACGATTCACCCCAATGCCTTGCGTGTGGCGGCATAAATGCCGTCTGCCCGCACGGCAATTTCGACAATGTTGGCACGTAATATGCCCCTCACCTGCCACACGATCACCAACGGCTAGCTCAGTAACTTTCTCACCAACCGCCACAATATTACCTATAAATTCATGCCCAACCGTCATTGGCACCGGAATCACTTTTTGCGCCCACTCATCCCATTGATAGATATGTAAATCAGTGCCACAAATTGCGGTCTTATGCACTTTAATTAATACTTCATCGTAATCTGGCTGGGGCTGCTCTGCTTCACTTAACCACAACCCAGGTTCTGCTTTTAACTTTGCAATCACTTTCATGCAGACACTCCTTTAATCACTCCCATGGCCTGCCCAACTCTTTCAAACGCAGCAATCGCACGATCCAATTGTTCGGGGGTATGCGCTGCTGACATTTGCACACGAATACGTGCTTTGCCCATTGGCACCACCGGATAAGAAAAACCAATCACATAAATCCCTTCTGCCAGCAAACGATCCGCCATCTCAGCTGCCACTTTTGCATCACCCAACATCACCGGAATAATCGGATGTTCTCCAGGAATTAAATCAAAACCCAAAGCTTGCATACCTTGACGAAAATGTTCGCTATTGCGTTTTAATTGTTGGCGTAATTGTTTTCCAGCAGCACTTGCTAACATCGCAAATACATTGACTGATGCTGCAGCAATAACGGGCGCCAATGTATTAGAAAATAAATAGGGACGTGAGCGATTGCGTAACCAATCAATAATCGGTTGGCGGCCAGTAGTATAACCACCAGACGCACCGCCTAATGCTTTACCTAAAGTACTAGTAATAATATCCACTCGCCCTTCAACACCACAGTGTTCGGGTGAACCACGACCATGCTCACCAATAAAACCAGTTGCATGCGAATCATCAACCATCACCAACGCATCATATTGTTCGGCCAAATCACACACACCTTTTAAATTCGCAATAATGCCATCCATTGAAAAAACACCATCGGTGGCAATTAATTTAAATCGCGCACCCGCAGCATCCGCTTCTTTTAGCTTGGCTTCTAAATCTTGCATATTATTATTTTTATAACGAAAACGTTTGGCTTTACATAAACGCACACCATCAATAATACTGGCGTGGTTTAATTCATCACTGATAATGGCATCTTCGGCGGTTAATAATGTTTCAAACAAACCGCCATTCGCATCAAAACAAGAGGAGTAAAGGATGGTATCTTCGGTTTTTAAAAAACGACTAATCGCGTTTTCTAAATCTTTATGAATCGTTTGCGTACCACAAATAAAACGCACGGAGGCCATACCAAAACCGTATTGATCAAGTGCCTGTTGCGCGGTTTTAATTAACTCTGGACTATCGGCTAAGCCTAAATAATTGTTCGCACAAAAATTCAAAACATGATCATCCGGCTGCACATCAATATCCGCACTTTGCGGCGACTTAATCACGCGTTCATGTTTATAAAGACCTTGTGATTCCAAATCAGCAAGCGCGGATTGCAGATGCGCATAAATTTTTTGCGACATAATAAAACTCCTTAGGCTATCGAAATGCCAGGAATTCTATCACCCCAAGATTAGGATTAATATGGCAGCACAATCACCTGCGTGCCAATCCGAATAAAGTTGCGCGATAACCAACGTGCCGCTGATGGCAACACGCGGATGCAGCCATGACTCGCATTATATCTTGGCACATTCGGTGAACCATGAATGGCATAATATTTGGAATAAAACATGCAATACGGCATTGGCGCACCACCACGTCCTTTGGGATAACGACTGGATCGACAGCCCGGAGAGCCTTTACTCCTGACATAAAAAACCCCTCGCGGTGTCCGGCAAGCACGCCGCACATCACGACAATAATTGGCGCCACCGGAGGCACGCCCTGTGCGCACTAATCGACCATTCGCATCATATGCCGCCCACGCACGCATACGTGGACTAAAGATAAAAACCCGCCGCCCAGTCGCTTTACGATGCTTTGCAAAACCACTGCGGTATCTTTTTTTACGATATTTCTTTTTCTTACCCGTTGCGATACCACGAAATTGATGATCACCATTATTAAAAGCATGCGTAGAAAACCGCTGCGAACTTTCTCGAGAACTGACTGAATGACTGGCAAACGCGCTCAAACTGACACACGCTAGACTGCCCATCAAGATACCTAATAAAAGCTTCATACCATCCCCCTATTACTATTGCAGTCATTGCAGCAAAGTATAGTAGCTAATGGATATGAATTAATCTTTTAAATAGCTCAGCGTTTGATTTTAATAGAAAAAATGAGCCAACCGATAAGCCGGGTTCTGTCGCGAACAGTCATCTATCTAGGATAGGTGTCACCACCTACCTCAAGCAGCCTACCCGAATCCAGCATGGGCCATGCTAATGTGCAAAATACACACGGATTCCTATTTGGCCTTGCTCCGAGTGGGGTTTACCGTGCCACTACTGTTACCAGCAGCGCGGTGCGCTCTTACCGCACCCTTTCACCCTTACCAACCAGGTTGGCGGTTTACTTTCTGTTGCACTAGCCGTGGGCTTGCGCCCCCCAGGCGTTACCTGGCACTCTGCCCGATGGAGCCCGGACTTTCCTCCACCTTACCGCAGGTAAAATGGCGACTGTTTGGTCAGCTCAGCTCGGATTATACGCATAACCGGGGATGATTCAACGACGCTGACGGTCTGCGATGAAATGGTCTAAGATTATAATGAATCACCGGAGCAAGGAACGTGCTAAAAGACGCTTATCATCGATACCTCTCTGAACCTGACTTCCTAATGACTGAAAATGCCTGGGGCGATCAAGAGCTCCGCCAAATCCATGAAAGTCAGTTTGCACTTGGCAATGGTTTTATTGGCAGTCGTGGTATCTACGAAGAAATTCCCAAAGGCACCCACCAAGGCACTTTCTTTGCCGGCGTTTTTGATCCGATTGCTTCTAAAGTTTCTGAAATTGTTAATGCACCCAATCCATTTGATATTCGCATCTCGATTCATAAAGGCGAACGTTTAGATATCTCAACCACCACCGTAACCCACCACCAACGCATTCTCGACTTACGCCAAGGCTTGCTCACTCGGCACACGGTTTTTGAAGATTACCAAGGCAAGCGTTACGACTACCAAAGCATCCGTTTTCTATCGATGGACAATCCAAATATCGCGGTTATGCAAGTGATTTTAACGCCGCTTGATGAGGTCACAAGTTTCCATTTAACCAGTGCCATTGATATTTCGATTAGCAATCATGGCATCGTCTTTGAAGCAAATACTCGCCATTTTCATGTACACGAAACCCAACATACCGACAAACATAATTACTTCGCCGTTAAAACCCTGGCCTTTAATACCGTACTTGCCTACGCTGGGCAAACCACCTTAACC
>CAYXLV010000044.1:0-10370 GCA_964465995.1 uncultured Coxiellaceae bacterium
CACTGCTGCCTCCCGTAGGAGTCTGGGCCGTGTCTCAGTCCCAGTGTGGCTGGTCGTCCTCTCAGACCAGCTACGGATCGTCGCCTTGGTAGGCCTTTACCCCACCAACAAGCTAATCCGACGCAGGCTCATCTCATAGTGTGAGGTCCGAAGATCCCCCACTTTGCTCCGAAGAGATTATGCGGTATTAGCCCGAGTTTCCCCGGGTTGTCCCCCTCTACGAGGTAGATTCCTACGCGTTACTCACCCGTCCGCCACTCGCCACCAAGGAGCAAGCTCCTCGTGCTGCCGTTCGACTTGCATGTGTTAAGCATGCCGCTAGCGTTCAATCTGAGCCAGGATCAAACTCTTCAATTAAAGAAGGTTTGAAACCTTAAATTAAAAAACTAAAGTTTCGAATTTACGAGCTCTCGCACAAAACTACATACTGCAGGTTTGTGTTGAGCTTAATATTTTCTTGACCAGACTAAGCTGCCCAAGTACTCACACAAACTGCTATCTAAACATTACCAAATTTTTAAAGAACAAGATCAGATAAGGTTCGCTATTCTACAAGTCTTTTTAGGAAAGTCAACAAAAAAGTTAACTAAAATTTTAAAAAATTTGCTTTAAACTTAATGTGTTAAAAACTTGTTCAAAGCGACTCATATATATAGTTATAAAGAACCTAATCCACTCAAAAAAACATTTTGAGCTTCATCTTCATTTCTTAGTAAGAAACACCTCACCAAAAACTGAAGGCGGACTATACCAGAACTATTCGCATTTGATTAGTACTTTCGCAAATTTTCTTTTACCAACTTGATAGAGGTGTGATTTACCGCCCGCCACCTCTAACCGTGAATCCGCAACACGCTCGCCATCAATACGAACTGCACCTTGTTTAATCATACGAATAGCTTCTGAAGTACTTGCGACTAAACCCGATGCTTTTAAAATGTGCGCAATGCCCATTTGCGCATCTGTACATATTAATTCTTTTTCTGGTAAATCATCTGGCAATTGATTATTACGAAACCTTTCAACAAATTCTTGATGCGCTTTTTTCGCATCATCCTGACAATGAAAACGCGCCACTAATTCCTCAGCTAACAGCACTTTTACATCACGCGGATTTTTTCCCGCCAACACTTCATCCCGCAACTTTTTCACTGCCGACATCGGCTTATAACTTAACAACTCATAATAACGCCACATTAAATCATCAGATATCGACATCACCTTCCCAAACATCTCACTCGGCTGATCAGTAATCCCAATATAATTCCCATAAGACTTCGACATTTTTTTAACGCCATCCTAGCCCTCTAATAAAGGCATCGTCAAAATGCACTGTTGCGATTGCCCAAAATGTTTTTGTAATTCGCGCCCCATTAATAAATTAAACTTCTGATCCGTACCACCCAATTCAACATCCGATTTCATCGCCACTGAATCATAACCTTGCAACAACGGATATAAAAATTCATGAATCGCAATCGGCTGTTGCGAAGAATAACGCTTTTGAAAATCATCACGCTCCAACATACGCGCCACCGTATGCGTCGATGCTAACCGAATTAAATCCGCCACCGACATCTCATCCGTCCATTTCGAATTAAACATCACCGATGTTTTTTCAGGATCTAAAATTTTAAACGCTTGCGCTTCATAAGTTTTAGCATTCGCTAACACTTCTTCACGCGTCAACGGTTTACGCGTCACATTGCGTCCAGAAGGATCACCAATCATCGCCGTAAAATCGCCAATTAAAAATTGAATTTCATGACCAAGCGTTTGAAACTGACGCAATTTATTCAGAATTACTGTATGTCCCAAATGTATATCAGGAGCCGTTGGATCCAATCCCAACTTAATTCGCAAAGGCTTACCTTGCTTTAACTTCTCAATAAATTCTGCCTCGGGCAAAATTTCAACAACACCACGTTTAATTTCTATTAACGCTTCTTCAACATTTACCATAATGGCCTCGCGACGATTAAAGAGTGCAAAATCTATCATGATCTGAAATATATTCCTATAGCCGCCCCAAACGGCTCTTTAAAAAAACGCTAATCCAAGGTAAGGTAATCAAGCTTTACGACTGGAAACAACTAATGGATACGACCGACAACTGGAAATCATTCGCACGCTTTGCACTAGGGCTTATTGCGATCACCGTATTCTGTCTATTAATTAAAATCACTCATCACCAACAATCAAAAAAAGCCAGCCCACCAATTCAAGCAAGCTTACAACTTCCAAAAACCGCCACCCCTCACTCAAATGTTTTATGGAACAAACCCATTATCCATTGGCAAACGTTTACCATCAAAGCCAATGACTCACTCAGTCAAATATTCACAAAAGCAAAGCTTCCTTACAGCACACTCCAAACCATACTCTACAATAAAATCGCCAACCAATATTTATCCAAAATTAAACCCGGACAAACCCTGCACTTTGACATCGACAAACAACACCAACTTAAACAATTAAAATATACGATCAATGATCAAAGCAGTTTGCTAATTACCAAAAACCAACAAGTCTACAACGCACGACTCATTGAAGGCACCTACACCATGGCCTTGCGCTTTAAAACATTCACCGTCAACAATTCTTTCGCCGCATCCAGCCGACACGCCGGCCTCACCAGCCACATGCGCCACCAACTCGCACAAATTTTTATCGGCACAGTTAATTTTTCAAAAGACCTACACCCTCAAGATCGCTTTAGCATCCTTTATGAAGAATTTTATAAAAACGGTGCAAAAGATCACCCAGGCAATATCATCGCTGCAACATTTCAACATAATAATAAAACCTACCAAGCCATTCGTTATGCCTACCCAAACGCGCAACCCGCTTACTACACTCCAAAAGGCCGTGGCGTAGAACCGCTATTTTTACGCGCACCACTACACTACAAACGCATCAGCTCACGCTTCACATATCACCGCCTAGATCCCTATACACACCGCTGGCACTCACACCTTGGTGTCGACTATGCCGCTCACGTCAACACACCCGTAAAATCCATCGGCGATGGCCATGTCGTTTTCGACGGTCGCGATGCCGGTTACGGCAATGCAGTTATCATCCAATACGGCCACCGCTACCGCGCACTCTACGGCCACTTACGCCACTTTGCCAAACACCTGCACCCCGGCGAATACGTGCACAAAGGCCAAGTCATCGGTTATGTTGGCGAAACTGGCTGGGCAACCGGACCACATTTACACTTTAGTTTTTACATCCACGGCATACCGCATAATTATTTAAAAATGCATTTTCGCGGCAATAAAAAAATCCCAAGACATTATCGACATGACTTTTTAAACAAAGCAAAATCACTACTGGCTGAATTAAAGTTTTATCAAGGCATTGAAATAGCAAAAAACTAAAGCGAGACCCGCATGTCAGACCAACTCTATATAGGCATCATGTCCGGCACCAGCATGGACGCCATCGCTGTCGCACTTGTCGACTTCACCCACCAACCTCTGAAACTGATTGCCACTCACAGCGAACCAATCCCCAACACCCTCAAACAAAACATTCTCGACCTCTGCTTCCCCGGCACCAACGCCATCAACCGCATGGGCGAAACCGATGTCAAACTCGGCCGCTTATTTGCCAGCAGCGTAAACCAACTACTAAAAAAAACCCAACTCCACGCCAATGACATTCAAGCCATCGGCTCGCACGGCCAAACCATCCGCCACATGCCCGACTCTCAATACCCATTCACTTTACAAATTGGCGATCCGAATATCATTGCCGCCAACACCGGCATCACCACCATCGCCGACTTTCGCCGTCGCGATATGGCACTCGGCGGCCAAGCAGCCCCTCTTGCACCCGCCTTCCATCAATACCTCTTGCAACCACAACAACAAAACAGCTGGATCATTAATATAGGTGGCATTGCCAACATCACTTATTTACCCAGCGACCCCAAGCAAGCAGTGATTGGCTTTGACTCCGGACCTGGCAACACCCTTATGGACGCATGGTGCCAACAACACACCCAACAAGCCTTTGATCGCAACGGCCAATGGGCCGCCCAAGGCCAACCCCACTCCACTTTACTCAATACATTACTCAACGACCCCTACTTTACAAAAACCGCCCCCAAAAGCACCGGTCGCGAATACTTTAATTTAAACTGGCTACAACAATCCCTAAACTCACAAAACCAAACCATCGACCCCGCATCTATTCAAGCCACCTTACTAGAACTCACCGCCCAGTCCATCACCGCATCCATTAATCACACAACCGACCCAGTATGGATCTGTGGCGGCGGCGCACACAACCAGCAGCTCATGCAACGCATCCAACAACTTTGCAAAAAGCAAACTGTCCAAACCACCGCCGCCATTGCCATAGACCCAGACTGGGTCGAAGCCGCAGCCTTTGCTTGGCTAGCGCACCAAACGTTACATCGCAAAACTGGCAATTTACCCAGCGTCACTGGCGCCAAACAAGCCAGCATTTTGGGTGGAATTTACCCTGCCTAACAGCAACCGACTCATTTGCAATCAAATACCAGAATCGTTAACCTGTACGCATTCATCAAATAAGTCACCACCCCATGATCAATATTTCCCACATCAGCAAATCATTTAATCGCGGCCAACATTTTGTGGTAAACGATGTTTCATTGACGGTTAAACCAGGTGAAACACTTATCCTCTTAGGCTCATCCGGCTGCGGTAAAACCACACTGTTAAAAATGATCAACCGCCTAATCAAACCCACCACCGGCAGCATTGAAATCGACGGCAAAAATATTAACGACTACCCACTAGAACAACTACGCCACTCCATAGGCTATGTCTTCCAAGGTATCGGCCTGTTCCCACACATGACCATCGAAAAAAACATCGCTATTGTTTTAAAAATCCAAGGCCAATCCAAAAAAATCTATCAACATCGCGCCCACGAATTACTTGAAATGATCGACCTCAATCCCAAACAATTTGCGCAACGCTACCCCGATGAATTATCAGGCGGCCAACAACAACGCGTTGGCGTCGCGCGCGCCTTGGCAGCAGATCCCAATTACTTATTAATGGACGAACCCTTCGGCGCATTAGACGCCATCACCCGCGATGACCTCCAAACCGAACTAATTAAATTACGCGACCGCCTTAAAAAAACCATTATCTTTGTCACCCACGATATTTTTGAAGCACTCCGCTTAGGCGATCGCATTGCCGTCATGCACCAAGGCAAACTTGAACAAATCGGCACCAAAGATGAGCTAATCCATCACCCCGCCTCCGAGTTCGTCCAACAGCTCGTCGAAAAAAATATTCAATCAACCGAAAAGTATTTATAAAAAGATGCAAAACGACTTATTCACATTTCTAATCAACCACAGCCAAGCGCTAGCCGTCAAACTGTTAGAGCATATTTATCTATCACTCTCCGCAACCCTTGCAGCTATATTAATTGGCGTGCCACTTGGCATATGGATTACGCGTCAAGCACGCGTGCGCAATACCATTTTAAATATCACCAGCATTTTCCAAACCATTCCAAGCCTAGCATTACTGGCTTTTTTAGTACCCTTTCTTGGCATTGGCACCAAACCCACCATCGTCACCCTCACAATTTATGCGCTACTCCCCATCACGCGTAACACATTTACCGCTCTGTTTGGCTTAGACGAAAATATTATTGAGGCCGCTAATGGCCTAGGCTTCACTCGCTGGCAACGACTCTACTTGGTTGAATTACCGTTGGCCTTACCGATTATTATCGCCGGCATTCGCACTGCAACCGCAATGACTGTCGGCATCACCACCATCGCTGCCTTTATTGGCGCTGGCGGGCTAGGTGATTTTATAACCCAAGGATTAGCTTTAGACAGTCCGCGACTCATCTTATTAGGCGCCATCCCAACTGCTTTGCTGGCACTAGCGCTTGATTTTTTAATCGCACAAATCGAAATCGCACTCACTAAACGCAAAGCCGATCAACAAAAACATCGTGTATTTAAATATGCTTTAGCACTGAGCATTGCTGCTATCATTATCGCTGCCATCACCCATGTTGTTTACCAACGCCTCACTAGCCAACGTGATGACACCGTTATCGTCGCTTCAAAAAATTTCACAGAGCAATTTATCTTAGCCGATATCATGGCCGACCTTATCCAAGCAAAAACACATTTGCACGTCGTCAAAAAACTCAATCTTGGTACAACGGCTATCATTCAAAACGCATTAATCAACGGCAAAGCCGATATATATCCTGAATACACAGGCACTGCATATATCGTAGTCTTAAAAAAAACCCAACCACTCAGCCCCAAACAAACCTACGCCTTTGTCAAACAAGCCTATGCCCAACAATTTCACTTCACTTGGCTCGCACCGTTTGGCTTTAATAATTCACAAACCCTGGCCGTCACCAACCAATTTGCCAAGCAATACCAAATCCAAACCCTAAGCCAACTAGTCCCCTACGCCCCACAACTCACCCTAGCCGCACCAGCCGAATTTTTAAAACGCAGCGATGCTTTTCCCGGACTAAAACGCGTCTATGGCTTTCAATTTAAAAACATCCGCCAAATGCAACCTGACTTAATGTATCAAGCCATCAAAAACAACAACGTCAATGTCATTGAAGTGTTTACAACCGATGCCCGCATTAAAGAATATCAATTACCCGCACTCCAATATGACAAACATTTTTACCCACCCTACGACGCCGCACCCGTGATCCGCGACGCCACCCTCAAAGCACACCCACAAATTCGCCAAGCACTAGCACCACTAGCTGGTTTAATTAACAACCAAACCATGCTGCAATTAAATTACCAAGTCGATGTACTCCACCAATCACCCCAGCAAGTTGCCAGGCGCTTCTTAATAAAACACCATTTAATTAAATAGAAATAACACCATTACTCAAAGTGATCAGCCTGCGCCATTAAATTGGCTTGTTGTATTTTATCAATTAATTCTTCTTTGGTTCGACATGCAAATTTTTTCTTCATATTGCGAATATAAAACTCAAGCGTGCGCGGCGATAAACCCATCAATTTTGCCGCCCCCGCCATCGTATGACCTTTGAGTAATTGCAATGAACATTGCAACTCGCGTCGCGTTAAAAAAATATCATCAAACGGTGCACCCACCGGATATAATTTTACACGCTCACTGGGCGATTCTTTGCGAATTGCACGCCTTTTTGATTCATCAATGCGCTCTTTAATTTCCCCAATACTCGTAAATAAAAACGAAATAGTATCGTCATCTTGATTTAATACCTCATACAAAATAGCATCCCAGTAATTCATATTTCCTCCTGAATTATTTTAATGAGAATCATCAATTATTTGATGCAAATAAAAAATGATGGGCCAAAATAGAAGATACGTTTTTTGTTGTCAATACGGGTGCAAGTAATACTAGCCATGACAATTTGAAGTCGCTTATAATTTATTATGCTTTACACGATCTACATACTTGAATGCAAAAATCAAACCTACTACACCGGTTACACCACTGACTTAACACGCCGTTATCAAGAACACTGCCAAGGCACTAGCAAATGTAAATACACCCGCAGCTTTCCGCCACTGCGCATCGCCGCTTATTGGGAAATAGAAACTAATTTATCAACCATATTAAAAATCGAACGCGCCATAAAAAAATTATCCAAAGCAAAAAAACAGCAGCTTGTTCATCAGCCAAACCTGCTGTATCAGCAACTCCCCATTGCCACAAGATTAAAGCCGTAACTGTATAAAATAAAAGCAGTTTTTAAGGTTAATTTAAGTTTTGCATGATATTCTGTCGATAATTTATCAACACCACCAGAAGAGTGCCGTATGCGACCCTATATTCTTACCCCCCAAAATATCACTACCACACTACTATCTGCGATTTATACTGTGGAAAGAACACACATCAAAACCATTATGCTCACTGCCGAACGTTGGTCCCTAAAAGATACAGTGCTCGATGCAGTCATCGAAGAGCTGAAGTATAACATCAGAGCTAAATTAACAAGCAAAGCCTTTCGCATACTAGGCTTTGCCAATGAAAATCAGCTACTTGATAAAATGAAAAACTTAATTGATTATGCAAATAATCATAACGACTTTTTAACAGCACAAGCCATTGCTTTATTAACCAATCAACCCAACAATCAGTTTAGCCCTAATACCACCAACAAAAGAAGCTTTATTGCAAGAAGTGGCCAACCCATTGAGCTCATTAATGATAAATCAAGTTTACAAAATCTTTTCAACGGTTGTTTTTTACAGCGCATCCAAACCCCTAATGGTAAAGCCACAATTTATGGGATTGGCGATACAGAGCAACATGGTGAAGCGTTATGGATGCTAGTGGATGGTGATCATGGTCTTAGCCATTTTAATGGCATCTTAACTGCAGATGATATCAATAAAGATACAAGTTATAAGTTGCTTGATGAGGTGTCCACACTAGATATTAGCTGGTTGGCCAATCAGCCATCCAATCTGGACCTAATCACTACCGACCTTCTCACCAATCAATATTGGAAAACAAGTCCTGTGCCAGCACAAAATGCAGGGCAAATAGAGTTTCTTAAGAAACAAACACAGCAACTCAATGACATTGCAAAACTTGCCAGCGATGAACCCCAGTCTGTTTTTTATGGCAGACTGTCGATTGATGAGAAATGTGAGCTTATTTATTTCAAACAACAAATCGACACCCTATTATCTCAACACGACCAATCAGGTCAATCACCGAAATCTACAGAAAAACTGCATACAGCAATTAAGCAGTTATTAAAAAACCGCTGGGAAATCATTAAAAACACCTCATTAAATTACACCCTGGTCAGCACACCACTTAATGAGTTCTGCTTGATGCTTGCTTATGAGTTATCTCCAGATAATTATTATCAATTAATGATGCCAACCTTAGAGCACTTAGAAGATATGCAATACACCAATATTCATGCACTAAAGCCAAATCAATTTATTTTAACAGATGATCACAAGGGTTTTATCGACTTGAACTCTTTAGTTTTACAAGCGAACACGCAAATAAAAAAAATCAACCCAGCATATTTAAGTATCTATGATCAATCAAGAAAAGAGCAGCGACCTTTAACCCAAAAAGAACATACACATCTTAACCAACGCTTAAATGGCATCCCCGACCTTCACGCTTATGCCAGCTGCTACTCTAGTACACAGCAAAATACTATGTTAGGTGCACTACGTCGTTTATATATCAGCTTACAGCGTGGTGAAAGTAGCGACAAAGGTCAAGGTACTGAATATGACTCTGGCGCCACTGCAAATGAAGGCATTCTTATCTTTATGGAGTTACTCAAGCAATTATTGCCGAAGAAGTTTTTAGCAGCATTAGCTGATAAAAAACTTGATGAGCTGTTCTTTGAAGGAAAATTTAGCGAAACATTTTGGAGACTGTTACCTGAAAATATAAAAGCAAAAATTAATGACCACCCCGAACTAAAGCAACTACATGAAGAAGATGATTTTCATACACTTATCAATGACCCTCTCTTCGCTGCCGCAGTCAAAACAATCCTAGATGGTCTAGTGGACAGCAAAAATTTAATCTGGCTGATACGACACAGCAAATTTGAAACCATAGTACAACGTATATCCCGCCCTCAAGAAAATGCATCTAGCTCTAATAATTCTCAAAACAACCAACCCATCAGTGTCACGTTTTGTGTAGCAATAACTGCAGGTAAAATCGATAAATTCTGCAAACAAAACCAAACATCCCTCTCTGAAATCTCAACCACAAACAGCACCGATCCATCTAAAACTGAAAACACCGTTGAAAATCTTAATAGCCTAGTAGACACCCATTGCAATAAGCTGCAACACCAAGCCAAGCACACACCGCTTCATGGAATAGCTAAAAGTAGCTTTATCTGTGATTATATCGCAAAGCAACTCCATCATGCCCTGCAAACTATCATTGCTGAACAACAAGAAGTTGATATTAAAAAGTTTGCAGCTGACCTTATTGATAAAATTGATCACAAAAATCCTATATTCAATTATCTAGGAAATAATCTAGCGCCAGTTACACAGAATGATAAGATACCCTTTATTTCAAAAGCCAGTCTAGTGATTGGCGGACAGCCACTAATACCAAACAAACCAGTTATTAATGAAAAAATATCACTGCTGCTCATTGAGCTGGCCTGTGCATATAACACAGCTCTGTCAATATACTATCCAAGAAATCAACATGCTATTGCTATATGCAATTATGACAAACTAGAACCTATAAAAGCCGAACAACTGCTTTCTTATAAAACCCTAACAAATAGTCAGCCAAAGTTGAGTCACTACCCAGAAATTATTAATAATATCACTAAGACAGCAGCAA
>CAYXLV010000045.1:0-10365 GCA_964465995.1 uncultured Coxiellaceae bacterium
ATCGCAAAGAAATCCTCAGTCAATTACGTGAAACCCAACAAAAATTAGCAGACGCATTGGAAAAAGAAAAAGCCGCTGCCGATGTGCTCGAACGCACGTCCATTCGCGCTCAGCAAGACGGCACTGTAGTCGGTTTAAGAGTGCATACGGTGGGTGGTGTGATTAAGCCGGGTGAACCGGTCATGGGCATTGTGCCAAGCAAAGACGAATTAATCGTTGAAGCACGTCTCACGCCACTGGATATTGATGTGGTACATCCGGGTTTAAAAGCACGCATCCAATTGACTGTTTTCAAACAACGCGTCACCCCCAGTCTGCTCGGTGAAGTGACCCACGTTTCTGCAGACGCTTTTACTGATGATAAAAATGGCCAAACCTATTACATCGCCAAAGTGATGATTCCTGGCAAAGAGCTAAAAAAACTCAAAGAAAATCAAAAACTCTATCCCGGCATGCCAGTACAAGTTTTAATAATCACAGCCAAACTAACACCATGGCAATATTTTATCGGCCCAATCAAACAAAGTTTTGATCGTGCCTTTCGCGAACAGTAGGCCAAAAAAAAGGGAGCAAATTTTGCTCCCTTTCTAATTGCAATAAACTCAGCGTTTATTTCTTGCCTTTTTTAGTACCTTTCTCTTCGCCCGCTTTAATATCAGCGGCTTCTTTTTGGGTTAATACACCAGCATCAATCATTTTTTGCATAAGATTATTAATTGCATTTGCTGTTTGTAAAAAACCTTGGGGGCTAATAATAAGACGTTGTTGCGCTTCGAGAGTGGGGTTGCCTTTGTCATCTTTTTTGTTAGAAGAATATCTCACTAGATCTGCACGAATCACACCACCAATAAAAGCAATGGAGCCGATGCCGTCAATATAAACTTCCTTAATATCATCCATGGTTGGGTCCTTATTTATTTAATTAATTAAGAGAAAAAAATGTCGTTTGACGATTGTAGCTAATTGGAATTGCGCATGCAATTTTCGTCAGTACGGGTGGGTATACATATCATGGTGATAGATCAACGGGCTAAATAAATTTTGATGCGCTGTCCCAAGCGCAAATACCGAGTATGGCTCAAGTGATTCCACTTTTTTAAATGAGCTAATGAAACTCGATAATACTTAGCAATGTCATTCAATGATTCACCAGCGCGCACGCGGTGCACAACCAATAAATTGTGAGCTCGTGCATGGTAATGTTTATGCTTTAGGCTTTTGGGAATTTTCAAATACTGCCCAACTCGAATCGTATCACTGGCTAAATGATTATATGCCTTAAGAGCACTCGTTTTGGTATGAAATCGAACAGCAATCCTGCTCAGGCTATCACCCGGCCTAACGCGATAACGTGCATAGGCTCTAGGGATGTGATGATGTCTTTTCCAAATCACAATTTGCTGCCCAGTATGCAACGGGTGGCGATTATGCAACCCATTCCAGTAGCGAATTTGATTGGATGTCACATGGTAACGCGCTGCAATACGCCACAAGCTATCGCGCGCTTTGACGGTATACAGCACACGCTTTGGCCCTGGAATTTGATCTTCAGTGATACTGGCATGCTCATGGCTAATAAAATGTCTGTAGTTACCATGCAGCGATTCGGGTATTAATAAATTTTGCCCAATATGCAATACGTCTGATTTCAAACGGTTCACCACTTTGATAATGCGACTACTCGTGTGATAGCGGCTTGCAATTTTACTGAGCGAATCCCCGGCCACAACCTTATGGTGCATCCATGAGACATGCTTGCTATTCAACTCCGCCAGACGCATTGTAAACAGCTTGGCATTATCAATCGGTAAGACCAACTGATAGGCTTCGTGTGGCACTGTAGCCCAACGGCGAAAGCCAGGATTTAATTGACGAACAATTTTGCGACTAGTGGATGCAAGCTTAGCAATTTTCGCTAAATCCATTTGTCGATGCATTTGAATCACAGTGAAGTAGGGCGTATTGGGCACGGGGTCGAGTCGTAAACCATAACGAGCGGGATCGTGAATGATGGCCGCTAAGGCAAGTACTTTAGGCACATAGTTTTTGGTTTCCAAAGGAAGCGGCAAAGACCAATAGTCGGTGGGGCGACCGTGCCGGCGGTTATAGTGAATGGCTTGCAAAACGGTCCCTTCACCAGAATCATAAGCCGCCATCGCCAATAACCAACTACCAAAATAACTGTGTAAATACTTCAAATAATCCAACGCCGCGCGCGTTGAACCAATCACATCGCGACGCCCGTCATACCACCAATTAATTTTTAAACCAAATCCAGACGCTGTACCTGGCATCATTTGCCAAAGCCCAATCGCACCCGTGCGTGAATAGTTAAACGGTTTGTAATTACTTTCAATCATTGGCACCAACGCCACTTCCGCTGGCATATGCCGTTTCAATGCTTGTTGGTAGACATAATAGATATACATACGCGCATTGCGAGTGAGCTCATGAATATAAACGCGTTCACGACTAAACCAAAGAATCTCGCGCTGTACCGCCGGTTGATTGGTATACCCTAATAGCCGAAACTGCCCAGACATAGCATGCCACAAGCTTTTTTCTTTAAAGAAAGGCAACCGCCAGCCATTTTGATATTGCTGGTTATTCTCGCCGCCATAGGTAGTCATGGTGACCGGGCACATGCCCAGCAACAGAGCCAAAATGGCGACCAGTAAATATTTTGTGGTCTTTAGGGAACGCATGGCGGGGATGATACGGTTCTAAGCTAGGGGGATCAAGTTTTAATCAGAAAATTTCAAAAATTAGCTTGTAACGCTATGAAAGATATTACTTTATTGCCCTTAGAAAGTTGCATACAAAATGCACTTTTGGCACAGGCAGCACCCCTTAGTAAGTATCTTTCCATTGCCGTAATGCAGTAAACGTCTCAAGCTCCGTCGCAACCGTCTGTTGGCATTGCTGACTCACCGCCCGCTGGACACTGGCAAGATGGCAGCGCAAAAAAGGATTGGCTTGTCGCTCAAGCGCAATCGTTGAAGGTAGTGTCGGTAGCTTAGCAGCCACCAACTGTTTAGCTTCATCGAGACGTTGTGCGAGTGCCTGATTCTCGGGTTCAACCAAGCGCGCAAATTCACAATTCTGCTGCGTATATTCATGCGCACAATACACGCGTGTAGTTTCCGGTAATGCCGCAAGCTTTTTTAACGAGCCCAACATTTGCGAAGCCGTGCCTTCAAAAATTCGACCGCAACCGCTCGCAAACAACGTATCACCACAAAATAAAAGGTCCTCACCCACATAAGCAATATGGCCCAAGGTATGCCCAGGAATAGCCAACACCGCCAAGCGCAAATCAAACGCACTGAATTCCACAACATCCCCATCTACCAAGGGCTGATCACACAAAGCCACTGGATCGTGCGCGGGTCCATAAACGGGTACTTTATGATGCGCTAACAACTCTGCAATTCCATTCGTATGATCCCAATGATGATGCGTAATTAAAATAGCAGACAGTTGCAATTGCTCTTTTGCTAAGCGCGTGAGCACCGGTGTCACATCACCCGGATCGACAATAATGGCTTGTTGTTTTGTATTTTTAATTAACCAGATGTAGTTGTCGTTAAGTGCGGGAATAGGCTGAATTGTTATCATGTCCGCTAGAATACGATACATCTTGACAAGAAGCGAGCAGCCCCGTTCAATGTGCTGATGGATTATCAAACCACCAATGCTGACCGCTGGTATCGTTACTGCCCAGGCACCGTTGTATTGGATCAAGAACGTGAACAACTCGCCAAATTACTCACTCACATTTTCGGTGATTTTCTTGTGCAAATTGGCGGACCCAGTGATCTCAGCCTAGTGCAAGCCAGCCCCATCAAAAAAAAAATCTATTTAGGTCCCAACACAAGCTCCCATCAATCAGAACAAATTCAAGCCAATTGCCTTGAGCTGCCGTTGATACCTGGCAGTGTTGATTTAATGGTGCTGGCGCATAGTTTGGAATTTGTTAAAAATCCCGGTGCTGTTTTGCAACAAGTGCATCAAGCCTTGGTACCTAGTGGCCGCGTGATCATATTGGGTTTTAATGCCTGGAGCTTGTGGGGATTGCAACGATGCTTTAGCAAGCAAAAAGATTTCCCATGGCATGGAAAATTTAGATCGATCGCCAAAATTAAACGCAGTCTCTATGCTGTCGGCCTGCAAACAGTGATCAGCAAAACATTATTTTTTCGACCTGCTCTCCAAGACCGTGATGCCTTACGCCGCTGCTTATATTTTGAACCAATTGGCCAATTTTGCTTTCCTTGGTTCGGTGGAATCTATATGATAACCGCCGAAAAGCGCGCGCCCATCCTGACGCCAGCCAAAGCCTCGTGGTCATTGAAGAAGGTCACAGTTCCCAATGGCTGCGCCGAACCGACGGCACGTGTGCATAAGCTTAAGTGAAAAATTGAAAAGAGAGAGATGACATTGCATGTAGAAATATTTACCGACGGCGCCTGTCGAGGTAACCCAGGCCCTGGTGGCTGGGGAGCTGTTTTACGTTGCGCTGGCAAAGAGAGAGAACTCTTTGGCGCAGACAAAGAAACCACCAATAATCGCATGGAGCTGACTGCCGCGATCCAAGCCCTATCAGCATTAAAAGAACCTTGCGAAGTTGATTTAACCACCGATTCACAATATCTACGCTTAGGTGTTTTAGATTGGTTACCAAAATGGAAGCGCAATGGTTGGCGCACCAGCAATCGCACACCCGTTAAAAATCGCGACTTGTGGGAACAACTGGATGCCGCCATTATCGAGCACGATGTCACTTGGCATTGGGTAAGAGGGCACACTGGCCACCCAGAAAATGAACGCGCTGATGAGCTGGCCAATCGAGCTATCGATGAACTGATTCACAATTAGGAAGGCATATGTCACGTCAGATTGTACTGGATACAGAAACAACCGGCTTAGTCCCAGAAGAGGGGCATCGCATTATCGAGGTCGGTTGTCTTGAGTTGGTGAACCGACGCATCACCGGCAGTACTTTTCATCGTTATATAAATCCGCAACGCTCCATCGAACGTGGTGCCGAAGAAGTGCATGGCATCACTACTGATTTTCTAAAAGACAAGCCGCTGTTTACGGATATTGTGGATGAGTTAATTGACTATATAAAAGGTGCTGAATTAATTATTCACAACGCCCCTTTTGATATTGGTTTTTTAAATCACGAATTTAAACTGGCCAATCGCCATCTAAAACCTGTCACCGACTATTGCACTGTCACCGACTCCTTAACCGTTGCCAGACATAAACATCCAGGCCAGCGCAACAGCTTGGATGCATTATGCCGACGCTACACCGTCGACAACTCCAACCGTGACCTGCATGGCGCATTATTAGACGCTGAGCTATTGGCTCAAGTGTATCTATTAATGACCGGCGGCCAAACCCAACTATTCGCCGAAGCCACCAATAACGAATCCACTCAAACCACCTCCACCCAAATCAAACGCCTCGCCGACACTCGAACACCACTCCCCATCATCGAACCCAACCCCGAAGAGCTCGCCGCCCACAACGATTTCCTTGCCATGCTAAACGCCAAAGGCCAATGCCTCTGGACCGACTCTGACCACTAAAACACTTTTTATTGCACAAACAGGAAGCCCCTAACCACGCTGCCGTCGCATCCCGCTCCCCCACGCCGTCATCCCGCGGCCACGACCGCGGGACCCATAAAAATGACGGGAGGACCATTACGCCCAAACTATACACAAACTGAACACAAAACTACCCAAAAAATTTCATATTTTCTTAATATATAGATGATAGAATTTAGCTCAGGTACGATAGCCATCACACACAAAGGCATCGCTCCCGAAAAGTACATTTCGAACTAAAAAGCAAAAAAAACCTTGCTCCTTTCAAAATAAATCATAAGCTTAAGCAAGCATAGATCTGTGGCCACCCGTCACAATCGAGGTAAATAGAGTGAAAGACGAAAAGAATTTTTGTAAAAACATTGTCAGCATTACAGAGGATACCAACGCGCGGACCTTCACCTACACTTGCGAACTTGAAAAAGACGAACCACTAAAAATTGCCGTTTGGGGCTGTGCGGGAACCAAAGAAACAGAACAGCGAAAAGTCGCAGAAGCCATCGCAACACTAAAGCCGGATTATTGCACGGTGCAAGGCGATAATATTTACAGTAAAGGCGCCAAAGAATTAAAGCGGATTTATGAATATATCGTTAGCCCACTAGCTTCTATCGAAGCGGTTGTTTCATTAAAAGTTGGCAACCATGATCGCGATATCGGCAGTCGACCTGATCCAATTTTTTACAATGCGAAAGGCTCAAAAACAAGACTACACCCGCAAATACAATCCTTCGGTAAAGATCATCCAATTTCGCTTGAGGTTCATCAACAGGAGCCTGCGTCTCAGCTAAAAGACACCATTATTGAAGATGTCTTGGCATTGAAAAAGTTTTTAATATTTTCCAAAGAAAACGATCAAAAGCAAACGTACCTTGGTTTTTGCAGCGCAGATAATCAATATCAAGAAGTGCTGCTTCCAGAAGATAGTCCTTTATTGCAGCAAGGCCTCAAGACGGGCGAGACAACTGATGCTCAACAGGTTGAGTTAGTTGAAAAAACAGTTATCGCCAAGAATGGTCAAACAGTGAATGACTACGTCACATTAAATAACAAACAAGCAACATCACACCGCAAATACAATATGTGCAACGCTTTTTTTAGTGATATTTTTAAGTATCGCGCGAAGAAAGGTGATGATAACTACAAAGAAATTGAAATTATTGGCCTGGATTCCAACACATTTCCTTATGATAAAAAGCAACAAGATTGGCTCAAAGGTAGAATTAAAAATTGTATAGACAATAAACGACGTATGATATTTAGCCGCCATCACCCATTGAGCTCTGAAGATTATGGTAAGCGCCGCTATAACGACAAGGATTATATCAAATACAAAAACCATGCAAATTATTTGGCCGAAGCCTGGAAGAATAGGCAGTCTTTATCGCAGTCCGAGCTTGAAGAAATTGAATACATGGCTGACTACGAACCAACAAAAGGTGTCTCACATAATCACGTTTTTGAAGAAGCCTTTCTAACAGTTTTAGCAGAAACTTATTATGAGCATAAAAACCAACAACCAAAAGATTTGCTGGTAGATAAAACTACCCGCGATACCGTGCTTAAAGAAGTAGCAGCTAGTGGTGATGTTGCTATTAATTTTTGCGCACATAACCATTTAAAAACCCTGGTTGGCACTTCTTACTTTAATACCGCCATTGAGGGTGCTGGTGGTGGCACGCTTCAGCAAAACCACCACGTGATTGAAGGCTTAAAGAATGAAGATGTGCAATATAATGATGAAGGCCTCTACGGGTTTGGCATGCTGTCATTGGATCCTGCAAAATCAGATTTGGAATACAAAAGTTACTCAGTTGATTTAGCTAAATCCGAGCCAGTCGAACGCTTACATGTGGCAATAAAAACAAATTCTGATATGGCAATTAATTACCCTAATAACCCACGCTATCACACCTTTGTTAGCCGGGATGCGAATAGTGGGCGCACTGTTAATAAATATTATGAAACAACACATGCTGAGGCAACACATCAATCAGGCCTTTATCTTAGTCAAACTTACCGCTTAGGTATTTTCTTAGAGATGCTGATCTACTTAGGTGGCTGCATCGAAACCGTTATTGATGGTATTGAAGATCAAGCCACCTTGGCGCATCATTTTTTTACTGTCTATCGTAAGTCAAAATTATTATTAGCCTTTCAACGGCACTACTTTAGCAATGAGCTGACTGAAGTACTAAAAAGTTTAATGACTATTACAGCAGCACCCAACAATTCCCCATCATATGAAGAAGTTTTCAGCCAGCTTAAAACAAATACTTTATCTACTGAAACTACAGCGCTTCTTGATTTCTTTGAGCAACACAAAGCATTATCTTTCTACCAAATGATACGAGTATTTTTACAGGAAAAATTTAATCTGCCACACTATGGTAACCATGCGTTGGAAGATGTCCTGCGAATGGAGCGGCATCCAATACTATCAAAAACAGGTGGTGAGACAGAGTCCCATAAATACATTAAGCAAGAACTGCTGCATATCGAAAATATCGCGACCAACTCATACGCCTATCGCGCCAAAAAACCAGAGCTATATTCACCCGCTGATATTGATAAAACCATTCATCATTTGGTTAAACGCAAAAAAGATATTGAGTCTAGCCGCATGGCAACGCATTTTGAGCATCGAGGTGTAGTTAAAAAGAAACAGGAAACACTAGTTGCTATAGATCAAGAAATCAATGCCATTAATAAAGTTAAGAAAGACTACCATGATAGTAAACTTGATCAATACAAGGACTATTGGAATGCATATGAAAAAGACCAAAAACGATTGGATCAATATATTGATATTTTAAAAACTATTCATGACGAGCTGCAGTTTGATAATCAGCCCGACGATTCACAAAACCACATGACTAAAGCGCAAAAGCAACGCCAATATTATGAAGTAAGCCAGGTCGAAGTCACTTGCGATCTAAAACCGATAACAAGAACTCAGGTGCATAATGTAGTGAATTTAAATCAATACCTACTCATCGAGGGTGTTAATGAATATAAATTAGGTTATTGTGATGCGCATGGGAACTTTAAAACTTGTCAAATTGATACCGATAGCGACTTGGGGAAACTTCTCACTGAAAAGCAAGCTAATATTAAAGTAGGTCAGGTAATACCTTACGATAAACAGCTTATTGGCGAAATCCAAACGCTAGTTCAAGAAAATAAAGGTAAAACAGAGCGCGCAGGTTTTGATGTTGTAAAGCATAACTACCAAAACAAACGCACCCAAATTGAAAATAAAATAAAAGAACTAAAAGCGGTGACTGCCGCTCCAGTACGCTCAAAGCTTGAAGATCTAATCGCACACGATTTAACTAATTTTCGCAAAGACAAGATCCTCTCAAAACAAAACAACCGATTTTGGCAAGGGTGCTCTAGCCTCTATCATACGTTTTTTGGTACCTACCTGCGCAATAATACTATTCAAGTCTTAGAAGACAAGATTGGTCAATTCAGTGATCAAATCAAGAAAAATCCAAGCGCTTAAGCCAGCTAGTTTGGCTTCGTTATCTCACCGATGACTTGCATCAAGATGCCTGCCTAAGGCTTCTGTAGAATGGTAATTAATTCCATGGACTGGAAATTAGCAAGGATGCGAGGACCATAATATGTCATTAGCGGAATCAATTAATACTTTTAGCCAAAGTTTCCAAAGTCCCACGCGATATAATCAACACCGATATAACGAACTGGAAAAACAAGTAGTAGAATTAATTAATGAAATACATCACTCGCTTTTCCAAGAAAAACTAAAACAAAATAAACAGCCTCTATTAACAACCATTCTGCAAAATACCCTTCAAAAAAATCAAACAGATGATTTTGATTATCAAAAAATTTACCAGGCCATTGAAAAAAATTTAGAAGGCGTTGCCGATACGAGCGCTATCGAATACACGCCGCAGGATATTGAAGTCATTAACCAAGTTGTGTTGGAGGCGAGGGCGCAGTTACAAGTCACGGCTGATGAGGTCTACACACCATTACAAGCAAAAATAGTTGACCCCGCCTTATTGTTTAAACTGACAATCAATGATCGACAACGCAAAATGCTGGTAACGCATATCGAAAAAAGCATTTTGCCAAGCATCACAACAGAGGTAAAACGCTATTCAAAAAACTGGGAAGATGTCAGCAAAAAAGAATATCTCCAGGAGCTTGCTTGCAGCACACCCCGACTATCAGCTAACTATAGCGAATTGGAGCAAAAGCAACGAGCATGGTCGTTTGTGGTGGATGTATTGAAGACGTATGACAACTGTGAGCCAATCATCAAAAAACAAATGGCACTCAATAAAAAAATCCAGCAACTAGAAAACCATGCAAAAAATTTACCACAGGATCAGCAACAACAAGTATATGATTTGGTGCATCAGTTAAATACCAATTTTAACGACATATTTATTAAAATTTGCGCCAATCACCAAGATGTCTCTCAATTCGATAGGCTTTATCAAAATGTGAACCAAGTGCATCAAACCAGTGAGACTGCTACCAGCCAAGTGCTGGACAGTCTAAAGAAACAGGCCAAGCTGCCAATATTATTTGAAACCTTTACCATTAGTACCTTAATCAACGATATGCGACTTGCTAGCCGTGATTGGGTTGATGCAGCAAAAACTTTTATCAAAATTGCAGGATCGCACCAACAATTACAGCAACTCTTTCAGCAGTCAATTCAAGAAGTTCAAAATGAAACAGGCCCACAAAGTGCTATCGATCC
>CAYXLV010000046.1:0-10264 GCA_964465995.1 uncultured Coxiellaceae bacterium
GCATACGACAAATCCAATCATCCTGCTCATCCCAACGATGTGCATCAATCACAAATACAATCACATCAACATCACGCAAAGTTGAACGCGCTGCTCGATTCATATAACGATTAATCGCACGCTGACCCTTTTGATGCAGGCCTGGTGTATCGACATACATAATCTGCGTCGCCTCTCTGGTTTTAATACCCAAAATTCGATGCCGAGTGGTTTGCGGTTTACGCGAAGTAATACTGATTTTCTTGCCTAGCAGATGATTCAACATCGTTGATTTGCCAACATTGGGCCGACCGATAATGGCAACAAAGCCACATTGTGATTTACTCATTTAATAATTCCAAAAATTTTTGCGCCGCAATTTGCTCTGCCTTGCGCCGATTGGTGCTTTCGCCTGTCGTTGTATGCGGCAGCCCTTCAACAAAACAAGTGACATAAAACACTTGCGCATGCGCTTGGCCTGTTGCGGTTGATGTATACGTTGGTAGCGGCAATTTATGCGCTTGCGACCATTCTTGCAAAGCAGATTTTGCATCTTTTGAAGGTTTTATTTCCGTCAAATCAGCAAAACGTTCCCCATACCAAGTTAATACGCACTGCTGGCATGGCTCCATACCACCATCACAATAAATCGCGCCAATCACCGCTTCTAGTGCATCCGCTAAAATTGACTCACGTTGACGACCACCGGTTTTGATTTCGCCTGCTCCAAGGCGCAAGCAATCACTCAGCGCTAAGGTTTTTGCAAAGCTAGCCAGCATTTCGCCATTCACCAATGCGGCACGCATTCGGCTTAATTCACCTTCACGCGCGTTGGGATGACGCTTAAATAATTCACTACCAATAATAAAATTTAATGCAGCATCGCCTAAGAACTCGAGCCGTTCATTGTTACGGCCATAAACACTGCGATGCGTTAATGCCGTTTCCAATAGGCTAATATCACGAAACTCATAACCCAGTCTTTTTGCTAAAGCCGTTATATTACTCATTGCTAGCTCTTATCTACTTTTAGTACTGCTAAAAACGCCTCTTGCGGAATAGCTACTTTACCAACTTGCTTCATGCGTTTTTTACCGGCCTTTTGCTTTTCTAATAATTTACGTTTGCGTGACACGTCACCACCGTAACATTTTGCCGTAACATTTTTACGCATTGCTTTCACCGAAGAGCGCGCTACGATTTTGCCCCCAATGGCAGCCTGCACCGCTACTTCAAACATTTGCCGCGGAATCAGCTCTTTTAATTTCTCAGTGAGTTGTCGACCACGACTCATGGCTAAATCACGATGCACAATTAAAGACAGCGCGTCGACTTTTTCATTGGCAATTAATATATCCAGCTTAATCAAATCAGCGGCTTGGAAACGGTGGAAACTATAATCTAGCGATGCAAAACCACGACTGACTGATTTTAGTCGATCAAAAAAATCAAGCACCACTTCACTCATTGGAATTTCATAGGTTAACTGCACTTGATTGGTCATATAATGCAGTTTCTTTTGCATGCCACGTCGTTCAACACATAGCTGAATCACATTTCCCAAATAGTCTTTTGGTACTAAAATATTCACTTCGGCAATCGGCTCACGGATTTCTTGGATAAAATTTGATTCGGGCAACCGGCTTGGATTTTCGATATGTAAGGTTTCACCTTTTTTACTAATCACTTCATAAACCACAGTCGGTGCGGTAGTAATTAAATCTAAATCATACTCACGCTCTAAACGCTCTTGTACAATTTCCATATGCAACATGCCTAAAAAACCACAGCGAAAACCAAAACCCAAGGCATCTGAAGATTCTGGCTCATAAAATAATGCAGCATCATTTAATTTTAATTTGGCAAGTGCTTCACGAAATGCTTCAAAGTCATCGGCGCTAATAGGAAATAAACCAGCATAGACTTGCGGCTTCATCGTCTGAAAACCTGGCAAAGGTTGAGTAGCACCTTTTTTTGCATGGGTTAACGTATCACCCACAGGTGCACCAAAAATATCTTTAATCCCCGCAACAACAAAACCCACCTCACCGGCATTTAGCTGCTTTAGCTCATGCCGCTTTGGTGTAAAAATGCCGATCATATCGGCATTGTATTCTTTACCTGTGGACATTACTTTTATCTTGTCGCCTTTTTGCATTGTGCCTTGCACAATTCTCACCAGCGATACCACACCAAGATAACTATCAAACCATGAATCAATTATCAGCGCTTGCAATGGTGCTTCTGCATCACCCGCTGGCGCCGGAATTTTTTTTACCAGCTCTTCTAATAGATCCGCCACACCGATACCGGCTTTGGCACTCACTGCCACGGCATCGCTGGCACCAATACCAATCACATCTTCAATTTCTTGCTTAACCCGCTCAGGATCAGCTTGCGGCAAATCGATTTTGTTTAATACGGGAATGACTTCTAAACCCTGCTCAATAGCTGTATAACATGTGGCCACTGTTTGCGCTTCAACACCTTGAGCTGCATCGACTACCAACAATGCGCCTTCGCACGCGGCTAATGAACGTGACACTTCATAAGCAAAATCGACGTGGCCTGGCGTATCAATAAAGTTCAGTTGGTAGGTATGACCGTCTTGTGATTGGAACATTAAAGTGACACTTTGCGCTTTGATGGTGATACCTCTTTCACGTTCAATATCCATTGAATCAAGTACTTGAGCTTTCATTTCACGCTCTGTCAAACCACCACACACCTGAATAAATCGGTCGGCTAATGTCGACTTACCGTGATCGATGTGGGCAATAATTGAAAAGTTACGAATAAGGTGTTGAGGCGTGGAATCCGGTTGTCGCATATTTGTCTCAGGCTGATAAAAGCGTCCATCTTAGCAAGAGCTGGGGCTTAGGAAAAGACATTACGATTGCAGTGATGTACATCCATTTTAAGATTTGACAACGCCTGGATTTTACCTGACCATGGCCGCCTTTATTAGCCTCGTTAGATAATTAATTTTCAAATTTTAATCATATTTTTTTCATAACTTGGTAATAAGTGTTTGGTATAAAGAAAAAGAATTTGTTAAACCCATAAAGTGAGAGAGAAATAATGAATCATGATAATAATCGATTTAGTGAATCTTCTGATAGTGATAATGAAGATACAGAGGTAATAGTAGATACAGACACTGACTTTTATCCATATACACCACTTTTACCCCCCAAAAGCTTCAAAGAAAAAATCATTGAATTATTTTCCGATCAAGAAACAGTGATCTCCCATATCCCTGCTTTTGTTTACAATATCGAAACCGTATTATTATATTTTTTCTCGGCCAATAATTTTTTAAAACATTTAGCAGAAGCAGAGCACTTACCTGATTGGATCACCAACACGCCCAGCCTCGACCATAAAATCACTGATTTTGCGGTATTAGAGCGTGACATTCCTTTGTTTGCCATCATCTGCATCCTTTCAACCGTTTTATTTTTTGCCAATCAGCGTAGCGCACCAGCACGTTTTAAGTCTTTGGTTGGCTGGCAAGATGGTGAAAAAAAAGGGGAACGCGGCAATTGGTTTTTAGCAGAGTCTGTATTAGCTGCGCTCTGGAAAACCACCATTACTAGCACATCTCTGTTAGCATTTCTCGCCAGCACCATCCCTTATCTTGGCTTTACTGGTGCAGCGATTATTACGGGGCTTGCATTTCCTGGCAGCCTACTTGCTCAATCAACAAACTTCCTGGAACCCTACTTTAGAAAACTTTTTTCTTGCGATATGCCAAACTATATAAAAATGCCTCTAACCATTTATTTAAATCTAGGAGCAACCGCAAGCTACAGCGCGCTGTATTTTAACAGTAGCAACCTTGCCTTGTATCGAATTGGCTGGATGAGCACCTCCATCGTTGGCATCAATAATTTGCCGGCGAAAATTGCGGTCAATATCATTCATGGGGCTGCAAATTTCGCCTTCGATTATAAAACCTTTGTGCATTACCACCGGCGCATTTATGATTTTTTGTCTAACAAAAAAACCGATGCCACTAACGCAACCGTATTAGCAATGCCAAATTATGGTTTCTTTGACCGCGTAGATACCACCGATATTGTGGCAGCACTCTATAAGGTGGTGACAAGCTATCTTGCGACGATTGCTGTTATTGATCTAGGCTACCCTTTAGACGACATTAACCCACTCAATATCTCGCTGCTCATTGTGCTAGGGTTAGTCCAAAGTCTGAATCTTCCGGTACAAATGACTTTTTTCTGTCTACCGAATAAAATTTTATGGGAAAATAATGTTCAACCCGGCAGTGGTTATTTAGCATGCTTTGCAAATAACACGCATTCGCTCTTTAAGTCATGTATCAATCGAGCTAGGAAACAACAAGAAGATAAACAGCCAACAAAACCTGACGAAGACACTCCACTACTACTTAACTAGTCAGCTACGACTAAGTGCCCACGATACATGCCCATCTGACAGGTGAACTCAAATTCACCTGTTTGCGTGGGCATGATTTTTAAATCAACAGCTTGTTTGATTGGTAGCTCTAGACTTTTATTAAAGTCTGCAAAAACCACCGTGGCCGCACAAGGTGCTTCATCCAATCGAGTAAAACGCAACGTAATGTTTTGATTGACGGTTGCCGCAATACGATCAGGTTGATAAACACCATCAGCCACTGTGATTTCAACAACTTGATTAACCGCAGTAACTGCTTGGCTTTTTTTAGCCAACCAAAACCACCCAATAACAAAAACAATTAATCCAACACCGATTAAATTCACCACAATATAAACCAATGTATCCAAGTTATTTTCTCCTAAAAAAACGTAAACGATTGGCATTCATCACCACTGTCACTGACGACAAAGCCATCGCTGCACCGGCAATTAACGGATTCAATAAAACACCGAGGAGTGGATAAAATACGCCTGCTGCAATTGGAATACCTAAGGTGTTATAAATAAATGCGCCAAATAAATTTTGTTTAATATTGCGTACCGTCGCATTAGAAATCGCTATTGCATTGCCCACACCTAACAATGATCCACCCATCAAAGTCACATCAGCACTTTCGATAGCTACATCAGTTCCAGAGCCAATTGCAAAACCCACATTCGCTGCGGCTAATGCAGGTGCATCATTGATACCATCACCAACCATTGCAACAACATTACCTTGTTGTTGCAGCTCGGTAATTTTTGCGGCTTTATCTTCTGGCAATACTTCGGCAATAACTTGATCGATACCGACTTGTTTTGCAACTGCGGTGGCTGTGTTTTGATTATCACCAGTGATCATAATCACTTTTAAACCAAGTCGATGAAAATATTGAATAGCTTGTTCTGAATCCGCTTTAATAGGATCGGCCACCGAAATAATACCTAACAATTGTCCTGCACGCGCTACATACATCGGTGTTTCACCCAGATTGGAAAGTTCATGTGCTTTAGTAGCTGCATCACCTAGATCAATTTCTCGATTACGCATAAGTTTCGCATTACCAAGTAAAATTTGCTGCCCATCCACCTCTGCACTCACACCATGTCCAGTAATAGCGGTAAAATGAGTTACCGATTTTAAAACAGCACCTTTTGCTTTTGCACCTAACACAATTGCTTCGGCTAGAGGATGCTCAGAGCCTGCTTCAACACTTGCAGCGATGGATAGTAATTCTGACGCTTCAATAGCAGACAGAGGAATAACGGTTGCTAATGCAGGATGACCTTCGGTGACTGTACCGGTTTTATCTAGAACAATGGCAGTCAATTTACCGGCCGTTTGCAGTGCATCACCATTACGAATCAGCACACCCATTTCTGCTGCCTTACCAACACCCACCATAATCGAAATAGGTGTTGCTAAACCTAATGCACATGGACATGCAATAACTAACACTGCAATGGTGGTTACTAAGATATAACCAATTTTGGGATCGGGCCCAACATTAAACCAGGTCAACAAAGTTAAAACCGCCACGATTAAAACAATGGGTACAAAAACACTAGACACTTTATCCACTAAACGCCCAATAGCAGGTTTAGTATTTTGCGCTTGTTTTACCATCTCAACAATTTGCGCTAAAGCAGTATCTTTACCAATCCGAGTGGCTTTAAAAATAAAACTGCCGGATTTATTGATAGTGCCTGCCACTACGGTATCGCCTGGATTTTTATTCACGGGCATAGGCTCACCCGTTAGCATCGCTTCATCTACTTTTGAATGCCCCTCCATCACTTCACCATCGACTGGAATTTTTTCGCCAGGACGCACTCGACATAAATCACCCAGTACAATCTCATTAATCGGCACATCCACTTCATCGCGATCCCTTAGTACACGCGCTGTTTTGGGCTGCAATCCCATCAACCGTTTTATGGCTTGCGATGTTTTGCCGCGCGCACGAATTTCCAATGCACTACCAAGATTAATGAAAGCAATTAAAATAACTGCTGTATCAAAATACACATAGCGCGCAATGCTTGGAATCAACATGGGAATCAACACCACCACAAAAGAATAAGCCCAAGCAACGCCAGTGCCTAAACCAACCAATGTATCCATCGTCGCAGTATGTCGCTTGAATGCCTGCCAAGCACCTCGATAAATATGCCCGCCGGCATACCATAAAGTCATAAATACAATCACGCCAATAAACACCCACACCCACTGTAAGCGCGGCACATTAACAGCTGGCAACCAAGGCCAAAATACATCGATAAATAAAGGTAGGCCTACAATGGCGGCCACTAAAGATTTTTTAAGTAAGTCATAATAATGTTGTTGCTGTTGCCGATCTTCATCGGCGGAGGGATTAATAATAGAATCGTCGATAACGACTGCGGTATAACCTTGGCTTTGAATGGCCTTGATTAATAAATCAATATCAACCTTCCCTTCCACTGTCGCCGTTTGCGCTGCAAAATTAACGCTGGCTGATTGAACACCCGGAATGGCGGTTAGGGCCGCCTCAATACCTGCTGTGCAACTTGCACAATGCATTCCCTGAATTGAAAGCTGTTGGATCACTCGCACCTCATTATTAAAATGATTTTAATGCCAGTTATCTTAGCAACGCGCCTTTCGCTTGGCAATTTACCCGCTGCATCAATTATCTTTAATAACAACTATGCTAAAATAGCCGCTTTGTATCCTCAACCAAGGCAATCTCTATATGACCATACACTCCCCACTGCTCACTGACCTTTACCAGCTCACAATGGGCTGTGGCTATTACGAGCTAGGGATGGCAGAACAAGAGGCGGTCTTCCAGCTGTTTTATCGACGCAATCCTTTTCAAGGTCATTATGCTGTCGCTTGCGGTCTCAACAGCATTATTGATTATGTGCAACACTGGCATTTTAGCGACGATGATATTCGTTATTTACAAACTCTCACCGGCACTCAACAACAACCTTTATTGACCAATAATTTTTTACACTATCTTAAAAATTTAAAATTCAGCTGTGATATTGATGCGATTCCAGAAGGTAATGTCGTTTTCCCACATGAACCTCTATTGCGAATTAAAGGCCCAATTATTCAATGCCAATTACTTGAAACCCTCTTCGTGAATTTAATTAACTTTGCTACCTTGATTGCAACCAAAGCCGCTCGTGTTTGCCAAGCGGCTCAAGGTGATCCAGTGATTGAATTTGGATTGCGTCGCACGCAAGGCCCTGACGGCGGCATGACCGCAACGCGTGCCGCAATTATTGGTGGTTGTGATGCAACTTCTAATACGCTTGCCGGACAACTGGATAATATTCCAGTACGCGGCACGCATGCGCATAGTTGGATTATGGCGTTCCCAGATGAATTAACCGCTTTTGAAAGTTATGCCAAAGTCATGCCACATAATGCTATTTTTCTAGTCGACACCTACCACACCATTAATGGCGTAAAAAATGCCATTAAAATCGGCAAAAAACTCCGCGAGTCTGGCCATGACTTACAAGGCATTCGTTTAGACTCTGGTGATCTTGCTAAACTCAGTATCGAATCACGCAAGCTACTTGATGCCGCAGGGTTTACCAAAACCATTATTTTTGCCAGTGGTGATTTAGAAGAACATATGATTACTGAATTAAAAAACCAAGGCGCCAAAATTGATGCTTGGGGTGTTGGCACCAAAATGGTAACTGCTTATGATCAACCATCACTCGATGCGGCTTATAAACTTGCTGCAATTAAAGATGCACATGGCGATTGGCAATATCGAATCAAATTTTCAGACACCCCTGCAAAGACAACTAACCCAGGCATTCAGCAAGTCAGGCGCTATTTTAACAACCAACATTTTGTCAAAGATATTATTTATGATGAAACAATTGGGATAACAGCAGACATCAACCAGCCCACCACGCATTATCAAGATTTACTGACACCTATTTTTAGAGATGGACAGTGCGTTTATCAATCACCAACGGTCTTAGAGCAACGTAAATTTTGCAAAGCGCAAGTCGCTCAGTTTATTAATAGTAATCAAGCAACTTATGAGGCGTCATTAGAAGAGCATCTACAAGCCATAAAAAATAAATTGATTAAAGAGAATGGTTCTGCACCTGTTTAATAACTATCGCATTAGTTTCTGTATAAAAATCGCTTGCCACACAAAAACCAACTACTGCAATTAAATGCTCTTCAAAATAAATCAACGGAATACGCTCACGCTCCCACGGTGGCACACCCCATTCTTGTAGAAGTTTTTTGAGTGCATGGGTTTCATGACGCCCTGCCGGGCAAATTTTCTCCCCACCTTGGCGAAAACGTACCGATATTTTTGTAACATCTACATCAGCACGAATACCGCAGTGTGCAGACTGATTAGCGTGCAGAGAACCTAAACCACTTGGCAGAGTAAGCGGCGCTTGAAAATCCCACGACAAAACCAAACTAGAATCATGTGGCAATAATGGTGACAGACAAAATATTTTGTCACGATAGCGGCGCAACTCAATTTGATCCCAACTCACACATGGGATGGCATCAGGATTCGCATAAATAACATCATCGATAATGTGCTGTAATTTTTTAGTCGCAGGCGGCAGTATTTTTAATTGATGCAACCAATAACGCAAGGCATTAGTCATGCGCGTCTTTGACAACTCTTTTAAAGGGTTAACATCAATGACTGATGGCTGCGCCGTCCTAGCAGCAGCCAAATCCATGACAGCCAAATCATCCAAGCAATCACTTGCACTTGCACAATGCAAGGCTGTGCGCCGTAATGTGCTAGTCACACTTGGCCAACGGGTTTTTAGCAATGGCATCACTTGTTGTCGCAAATAATTTCGATCAAAATTGGTGTCGAGATTACTTTCATCATCAACCCATTTGAGTTGATGCAAGTTAGCATAGGTTTCTATAGCGTCGCGTGAAAACTGTAACAACGGCCGTGCGTGGTAAGATTTTGCAAATATTTTTTTGGCTGGCATTGCACTTAAGCCTCTGACACCTGCACCGCGCATTAATTGCAATAGCAATGTTTCTGCCTGATCATCTTGATGATGTGCAGTTAGCAAAATTTCATCCGGCTGTAACATCTCAGCAAAAGCTGCATAACGCTGGCGACGTGCTTGCGCCTCTAAACTCTCGCCGTTATTTTTTTTCAGCTGCAATTGCTGGACGATAATTGGAATATGATAGTGTTGCGCTTGTTGCTGACAATGTCCCACCCAAGCAGCTGCAGATTGGCTAAGGCCGTGATTAATGTGCACCGCCCTAAGTTGCAGGCTTGGGTTTTTGCTATGCAATTGATGCATTAAATGCAACAACACTTGTGAATCAAGTCCACCGCTATAAGCAATCAAAAAACGCTTTGCTGTGGTTAACTGCTGCAGTTGCTCGGCAAATACCTCAAAGAGATTCATAATGGTTATTCAAATTGACCAACGCTCACCCATTTTTGATAACGCTGATTGACTAAATCTTCAGTCGATAAGGTTTGTAATTGTTTTAAGTGATCCACTAAACGCGTTTTTAAATTGCTTGCCGTTACATCAATATTGCGATGTGCACCACCTAAAGGCTCAGGAATAATTTCATCAATTAGACCATTTTCATATAAACGATCAGCAGTTAAGCCTAACGCCTCAGCTGCATCACCAGCACGCTCAGCGCTTTTCCATAAAATAGAGGCACAGCCTTCGGGGGAAATGACTGAATAGTAACTGTATTGCAACATTAAAGTACGATCACCAACACCAATCGCTAAAGCACCACCGGAACAACCTTCACCAATCACGCAGCAAACAATTGGCACACTTAAATCCGCCATTTCAAAAAGATTACGCGCAATTGC
>CAYXLV010000047.1:0-10245 GCA_964465995.1 uncultured Coxiellaceae bacterium
TGCCACATTTGCGAATTGGTTATGCACCTAATTTAATAGAAGTGGTGAACTTGTCACTGAATATGAAAACAACCCGCGATTGGACGATGGTGCCAAACTGGATTGCACTGGAAGACACCGAAGTGCAACTGGATGTTAATGGTGTAAACACAGGGACACCAGTGGTTTCAGGCACGGTCAAAGGTTTGGTTCGATTAGGTGATGCCGAATGTGGCACAGATAATGCCTTATGTTTACCGCTAGTCATCACCTTAGGTGAAAATGCGCCAACGTGGACTTTAGCAATAGACACAGCGCACCCTGATATTGATAGCATCACGCAGTCACTATCACTGGGTAATGTGTTAGAAGGCTTTTTAAGTAATCACAATCTAGATGATTTATTCCACCTAATTCCTGATCTGTCAGATTTGGATCCTAATAATTTTGCTATGCGCTTGCAAGAATTCAGAGTCGTGTTTGACAGAAATACTAACGAAGCCATTGAAGTGGCTATTAACGCTGAACCTTTTACTGCACAAGGCACAACGCCAACTACCTTAGTGGCAACAGTCCACTTTATTAATGCCGAAAGCGGATTACCCTCCACCAATGATCCACTGCAAGTCTCGACAACATTAAAAACATTAACCGCCAATTGGCAGTCAGCGAATGATGATTGGGATTTACGTTTTATTACCCAAGTTGGCACATCAGGATTGCCAAGTGCCATAGAACAACCGTTAGGTGATGTGTTATCCGGCGTTGATTTTGAATTGCAAATAGATCGTAACAGTAACATTAATATGGGCTTGGTAGTGCAAAACCCAGTTAATGTGACCTTAGGTGGTTTGGCTTTTGGTAATGCATTCTTAACTGAATTATCACTGCAAATAGATCAACCACGCTTTGTTTGGGGAGAAGGCGGTATTCAATTTCAATCCGACCTGCAAGTCAGTTTGCCCAGTGACCAGATCAATGAGCAGCTCGGTATTGCCATTGTCAAAGACATGGTGGATTTCCGCCTGCGTTTTGGCGAAGACGGTTTTATTTTGCAGTTAATGGATTGGCCTTTCCAAATTGGTGAACCAACGTGTACCGCAATGAATGATGAGGCGCCTGAATGTGTGGTGGACTTTGGTGTGTTAGGTGCGATTCGTTTTACTTTGCCGAGTATCGGTTTTGATGGCAGCAGTATTTACGGGCAAGGCATTATTGCACAAGAGCGTGCATTACAATTGCCGTTATCGGGATTCAAAGCGCTTTTTGAAGGCACGCCGATGGCTTATTTATTAGATTTATTGCCAGATGATGCATTGCAACTGATTTCAGAGCCAAACCTAGGTCCTTTGGTGGCAGAACAAAGTCAGCAATACCAATCAATTAATGTGCCAGATACATTCGAATATAGAATTCTGCAACACGAGCAAGAAATAGCTGTTGAGTTAACCACAGCAACCGGTGAACCGCTGCGTTTAGTGGTGCCACCTGCTATTCCATCACCACCGTTGGCGATTGGTGCTGAGTTATCAAAAATTCGCATTGGCCAAAGTAATTCGCAATTGGTATTAGGCTTTGATGGCAAATTCAATATTTTCTTTCCAGTTTTAGAAAATCTGTTATCACTACTACCACCATCTGATCTGTATCCAACACCGCTTGAAGATATTCAGTTGACTTTAGATATTAAAGAATTGCTGGTGTTATTTGCTGGTGGCACGCCGGTGGTTGGCTTTTACGATAAGATCAGTTTCTTATATCGTGGTTTTGAAGGTTTAACGTTAAGCGCAGAAACAAAATTTCCTGCGCCAGATACGCAAGCCATTTTTGGTTTGGCAGCGTTGGTCTTTAAGTTTAAAGACTATATCAGCGATCCTGATTTTGAATTTCAGGCAAGTGACTTGCAAGGTTTATCATTCACAGTCGGTGCTGCGAATGATAATAGTAGTGGGCCGTTTATTGGCGCTAGTGTGACGAATTACCTTGAGAGTATTGATTTTAAATTATGTGACGAGCCTTATGTATTAGGACCACAGGCTATTGCTAATTTGCTGAATATTTTGAAATCGCCAGAGCGTTTTCCTGAAGCAATTACCGCCATTTTTCCAGCTGAAAAACGTCTGCGTGAACAAATGTTTAATTTGGGTCCTGTGAATATTATGGCGCAACAAGCGTTGACGTCGGTGCGTGAATTGCAAAGCAGCATGGTGATTCGTGACCATTTTGATCAAGATGTCTTGCCAACCATTAATACATTGCGCAGCAATTTAGACAGTGTGGCTAGCGACGCAGCGCCGATGGGTATTTTTTCAGGTGATTGGTCAATCGGTAATTTAGCAACCTTAGAGGCGGTGGCTTTAGCAACGTTAACCAAAGAGTTTGGTGTCGGTATGGGTCTTGCTCTCAGTGGCCGTTTAGCATTAGGCGAATTTAGCTTGTTAGATGTTGATATTCAGATGACCAACATCTTGCGTCCACAGACCTTGGCGATGGCTAGCACGTTCCCAACGAGTGGTAGTGTAAGTCTTGCATTGGCTGGCACCAACCTGTTGCAAGGTCATGCGGAGTTGTCAGATAGTGGCATTGCATTGAGTGGTAGTTCGAATTTCTTTCGCTTTCCTTTATTGGATACATTTGCAGTCACCTTAAGTGGTGCGTTAAATCGTGATCTTAGTGACACTCAGCCGACGCATTTGCGTTTGATGGGAGGGATTAGTTTAAGTAATGGGATAGCCACATTTAATCCAAGCTTTGTTATTACCGAGCAAGGTGCTGGGGTTAGTGGTGAGTTCAGTTTTGGTGCGGATGGCGTATCGATATCGACTACCCTCAATGGTCAAATTCAGTGGAATGGTGATTATCGTTTAGTGGGTGAAGCACAAGGTCAGCTGGGGCCGCTATTAAATATTGAGTCAGGGCAAGTCGTTGTCGCGCGTCGAGAAAATGTGTTGCAAGTTGGGATTGAAAACTTTGGTTTTACTTATGACTTAGGTAATTGGTTGCGCTTTCAAGCTAGCTTGTCGGCCAATGTGTTGGAAAATGGACAGTTAAATGGTGAAGGTGAATTTACTTTAGATATTAATGTGGGTGGCATTAATCAGCGTTTGGTGTCAGGCAAAATTTCGGCAGGTAATGGTCAGTTTGTGGAAATCGTCTCGCCACGCCAAGGTGGTACACGACGTATTGAATTGCAACAATACTTTAATGAACTGAATGAGTTTGTCGAATTAGCTGAAAACAACGGCCATATTCTTTATAAGCCACGTCAAGCAACCAATGATAGGTTTGCCACAGCTGCCGTGGTGTTGCCGGATGGTTTGTTAGCGGTGGGTGCGCCTTTATTCGAAGGCAATGATAACAACGGTAAAGTGTATTTATACAATCCAGTGAATGCTTTTCAGCACACCACTATTGTGAATCCAGATTTACGTCACAGTGCGTTAGGTGAAATTCAAAATGACGCCTTTGGTCAAGCGATTGTGATACAAGGTGATTATTTGGTTATCTCAGCGCCAGGTGTTGATAAGTTATATCGCTTTAATAAAAACACCCATGAGTATGTTGATGCTATTCAGGTCAATGGTTTGCCAGAAGAGGCACGTTTGGGTGAGCTATTACAGCCATTGGATGATAATAGAATGCTGATTCGAGTTGAGCGTACCTTTATGGATGCCAACAGCACTGAGATTGTAGAAGGTCCTGCACTGCTGCAAGTTGACTTAGCCAATGGTGCTGCAATTGAAGCAATTTATCGCGATCCAGAACCGAATTTAGGCATGGGTTTTGGTTATAAAGTGGCGGTGAATCAAAATACGTTGGCAGTAGCTGCACCGCAAAAACGCGCTAATGAAAATAGCAGTGTAGAGCGCGGTGCGGTTTATCTTTTTGATATGACGACTCAGCAACTGCGTCATAAAGTGGTGTCTGATAATGAGTTGGCATTACGTTTTGGCGAAGGGTTGAGTGTTTTTAACAATCAGTTTGCTATTGGTGCCGCAGAGAATGCGGATGTGATGTTGCCAGCGATTAGTATTGATAAACGTTTGACAGCGCCTGGTGGATTTATTTCTTTAACAACTGAGTTTACCAGTGAGCATCCTATGCAGTGGGTGATCAAGCGTCCGTTAGGCAGTGTATCGATGCCGTTGAATATTAATCCGCAGCATGTGGTCTTAATCACCGATGTAGTCGGTGAATACGAAGCATATTTAGAGGTGCAGCATCCGGCAAAAACCGTACGCTCTGCTAGCATTCGTGCGTTCACCAGCAATGATGCCACGCCAAAACTCGTGTTAAAACATCAACTGCTCGGCAGCAATAGTCAGCCAGTGGTGCAATTGGATCTTCGCGATAGTATTGCAAATGATTTAAGTTTTAATTGGAGTGTGACAGCGCCTTCAGGAGAAGTGCTGACCAATCTACATGCGAATGCAACAGCAACACCTTATTTTTATCCGCAAGAAAGCGGCGATTATCAGGTGCAAGTACAAGTGAGTGATAGCTCTGGAACAGCAGCTACCTTGCCAGAAGCATTCGTTTTTAGTGTTGATGTGATGCCAACACTGTTATCAAAATCAATATTTAAACCAATGGAGCCTTTGGCTTTAACAAACCAAACAGTGTTGGATAATGATGTTTTGATGTTGAGTGATCAACATACGATTCGTGAATTTTATGCGCGTGATTTTGAGCAATCACCGTTGATGCTAAGTTTAGCGAATAATCAGTATCAATTACAAATGTTGCCAGATTATGTATTGGGTGATCATCAACCAAGTGACTATGATCCACTCGGTTTAATTACAGAGTCTTTTGAAGTGCAAGCGCCTTTTGGTAGCAATCACTACCAAGCGAAGTGGTCAGTCGATACCAATCATACGATTCCACAGCATACCAGTGAGATAACGCATGCCAGTTTTGGAGTTTTATCAGGCTCTAGCGTGACACGAGATCTTTCCAACAGTGAGAGTCAGTTGTTGCGTTATGATAGAGCGATTCGTATTTACGATACGCAAGCACAGATCATGTTAAGTGATTTAAATGTTAATGAAGACACCACATTTACATTTGAAGTATTGCAATACCATATTGCAGGTGATCAGGTGAGTTCGACTCAACATATGTTAACGGCTGAGCCGAGCGTGATGATGCGTAGTGAGTTTTGTCAGCAGGAAATTAGTAATGCAGAGCAGGAATTAACAAACTGCCAGACTACTGTGGTAGTAGTGAGCGACCTTTGTCATTCTCCACTTGCGCAAGATGTGGCTCAAGATTTTCTTGATCAGGGTTTTATTAGTGGCTACTCATGCCATTCAGAAGTAATAGGAGATTCCATTACTGACATCGTTTCTATTTTGCGACCAAGGTGCGATTACCAAGAAACACTACTCAGTTTGGCTGCTGGGTGTGGCTTGTTGCGTGTAGAGCCTGCTATGTCAGTGTCCTATACGAATCCTGAGGTTATGCTAACTTGGCGAGATAGTGGTGAGCACATTACAACTAATGTCACGACCCCTGCATTGCTAGGTGGTATTTTCAGTCCTAATGCCAATAACAACGGATTTGATTATATTCCAGTGCCTTTTAATAGCGCTTTTGCAGAACACACTCATATCACGCACTGTAGTTTTGGTGAAGATACACGTAACGTGTTTGGTTTTAATCGTCGTGGTATGCAAGAGTATACGGAACTTAATCAACTTGATAAAAGTTGGTTAGTGGCAGGTTGTATTCAATCAGCTGATCAACTTGGCTATGACATTAATGTGCAGCGCTTGGATGCGAACCAAAATTTTATTTCTTATGTATCTATTCCAAAAGCGTCAAGCACTCAGCCAACGCAGGCGAGTATGCATGTCATGGCAAGTAACCGTATTTTAGTGGCTTGGACGGATTATCAAACCAGCAGTGCGGTAATTAAGGCGCAGTGGTTTAATGCGTTTGGTGATGTGCGCAGTGATGTGATTGAGGTTGCCACTTTACCATCGCAGACTATTCAGCCGGATATAGCGTTAAGCCAACAAGGTGAGGATACTATTCAAATTCGCTACCGCACAGATAATAGTATGCAAGCTAATTACCAAACGGTTGCGTTGTCTGCTAAGGCGCAGAAACAACAAGCGCTTTGTGTGATTGCTAGTACAAAACCGAAGGCTTTCTTTAGTGCTTCTCAGCAGCTAGATCCAGATACATTATTAGAAACAGTCAACTTAAATGGTGCAGATAGTATTGGTGAGGATCTAGATTTTGTTTGGACATTAGAAGCGCCAGCCAACAGTCGGGCTACTTTGCAAGGCGCAAGTAGTGTAGCGCCATCCTTCACAGCTGATATTGAAGGTGAGTATGTCGTTAGCTTGACGGTGCGTGAAGGTGAAGACAATGTTAGCGAAACACTGTCTCATACCGTAAAAGTCCATCGTAAGGCTGTGGATATTGTTTCAATCGACAATAACAAAATTTATGCGGTGACAAATCCGCATCCACAAGCTGGTGATCACTTTGGTCAACACAATCACTTCGTGCAAGATCATTTTTATATTGCTGCACCTGGTAGTGATAATAATCGCGGTGAACTGCTTGAGTTTGCTGCGAGTGGTACCTTTATTAGAAGGATTGCTAATCCTGTGTTAATTGATGCACCTAATCCTGATTTTGGGCGCGGTTTGATTTTAGATAATAAAGGGAATGTGATTTTATTTACGCACAAAAATGGTGTGGTATTTCCATCTAGCGGTGGTTTTACTTTCCCAGATCAACCTATCTTGAATCAGGTTTTTGATGTCGATACAAAATATAATGAGTTAGCACAAAGTATGTTGACGTTGCCTAATAATGGTGTATTAGTACATATGCTAAGACGTGATGGCATGTTCACTGGCATACTGCCTCTAAATTCAGACTTGTGCAGGTTGCTGGGTGTTGGATTAGGCTCAGAGAATGGTCCAAGTTGTCAGGCTGATCCGTTTAGTCCGTTTTACTTTAACTATCCTAATGTCAAAAAAGTATTGAGTGTTTATGGTCAAAGTATTTTTATTTTGCTGACCGATGGTCGTTTATTAGCTTCAGGTAATAATCAATTTGGGCAGCTTGGTTTTCCACAATATATTCCTACCGTATCAGTATTTCGACCAACTATGGACGGTGTTATTGATGTTGTGGCGTATCCGGATTGTACGTATGTTTTAACTGAAACGCATAAGCTTTATGCGGTGGGTGCGAATAATCGATATCAATTGGGTACTGGTGATAACTTGCCACGCGATGAATGGACGTTAGTAATGGAGGATGTGCGAGAAATTGCAGTACGATCTTTGGAGCCAATACAGAATTTATACTACGACGGTGATTTCTCTGCGCCGAGTAGTCATCCATTTGTGGTGGATAGTAATCAAGGTGAGTCTTGCCGTTATATTATTGCGATTAAAAATGATAATACTGCCTGGACAGTGGGTGATAATACGGAAATGGTTTGTAATTATTTTGAATCGCCTACCTGGCGGCAGATTGCTCCACACATGCAAGTGCAGCATGTTGAAACGTATGGGCCAACAACATTTTTCCATCCAGTTGACGGGCCAGTGCAAGAATTAAGGAGGGATAGCATTGAAGTCACGGCAACTGTATCAATTATTGGTTATGAGCAATGTTCAAATATTTTTGACATAGGGTGTGCGATTACAAATACATGTACTGAAACGTGTACCCCGGTAGACTCATGCGAAACTAATTTGCTTGGTATTGGGCTTCCATTGGCAAATTGTCGTGCAGTAACAGAGACGACTTACAGTTATTCTGCACCTTATAGGTTTAATGTCATGTTGTTTGGGACAGGTAGTAAAATCATTGTAAGCCGAAGTGATTATAGCTCTGGTGCATTGATATATGCGATCGATAAAAATAGCCACAACGTTTATGGTCGTGGTTATCTTAATGGCAATGACTTTGAATTTAATTGGCGCTTGGTTACATTTAATAATATCGCCAAAGTAATGGATATTAGTTTTTCAACGATTACCAATGCTCAAAATAATTTGCAGCACGTATTGGTTTTGGATGAAGAGGGGCACGTCCACATTCAGCAAGGCGATAACTTTTTGCCAGCCAGCAGTCGTGGTACTAATCCAAATTTTGATCCAATAACGAACAAAACGGATAGCATACATAGCTCAACTTATAGCTTTTTTGAAGTACAAGGCGATAGGTTTGGGGTGGCAACACGCTATGAGAAGCAGGGCAATAATGGGTCGGGTTTAACATCACAACAAATGCCCGCAACTTTTAATAGCACGACCAATAGTTATCAAATTAATTTAACGCAATCAGAATTTGAGGAGCGCTTTATTCGCAACGCAACCATTTTCTTTCCACCGGATGATGTGGATACCATGGCATTCCAATTGCCTCCGGTTGATAATCGTGAATTAACTTTGCAAGCTAATGTCAATTATCGTCTGGGTAATGCATTAAGTATTGCAGGTGAAGTCGCTGGGGTGATTAAAATCGATAATCCAGAAACGCTAGCGATTGCAGGTGATACGGATGTCAGGTTATTCGGTGTAGCAATTACGCAAACAACTTTCTTAGTGAATCGTGATCTACTGCAAGTTAGGGGTTCTGTTTTTGGTCAAGCCATCACATTAACTTACATGCGTGGCGGCAATAGGTTAAGTGGTTCAGTGAATTTTAATCTTCATCTAAATTTTTCAGTTAGAATTCCCCTGCGCCAAATTTGTGTTCCTGGAGCTGGTTGTACGCCTGATTCTGTTACTTTTAGGATCAACAGTGGTATTGGCGGTAATTTAGCAATTGCACTGAATAATTTTCCACAAAATCCCTTACCGAGTTTAATTATGTCAGGTAGTTTTACTTTTATGGGAGCGGAAATTAGGTTGGTTGATATTGCATTGCCACCCAATTTAAATGACATTGGTGGAGCATTAGAGAGACATATTAAGTCAAATGCAGCAAGCTTATTAAGAGATTTTCTACCAGATCCAGAAGAGTTAGCTGAAGAGTTATATCGTCGAGCATTTAATTGGGCAAAGGATGGTCTTGGAGCCATTGGCAGTGGTTTAAGTAATGTCGGCAGGTCGATTGGCGGAGGCTTGGGCCTTGCGGTTATTGATACGCCTTCACATATTCAGCCAATGGAAGATACAGGCATTAACTTTTTAGAGATTATGAAATCAACTGGAGCCACGGCTATGCAAGCGACGTTGTTATTTCAACTCTCGAGTCAGACGCAGATGAACTTGTTGTTAGAAACTTACAATGACATTTCTACACAGGAGCGAACGCAAGTCATTCAATTTTTTAGTGACGTTCAAATTGCTGAAGATTTGTATCTCAATAATAACAATAGTACGGATGCAGTGATTAATGGCATTGGCCAAAACAGTGCACTGAAATCGGCGCAATTATTAAAAGTGCTAAATGTTGATGTGGTTGAAATTGGTCAGGCCCTAAAAAGAGCTGGTTTTGATGAGATTAGTAATACTTTGGCAAAAGCCACTTTTATGTCGCCAGAAATACAAAGGTTTGATCGGTTATTTGATATCGCGTTGGATGAGCGTTGTCTGCAAAGTGAAAATCAAACAGAGTGTATCGCTAATTTACCTGGCATTGGTTTAGGTTAGGTAGAGTAAGGAGTCAATAATGTTAGCACAGTCAGATTTTTTTAATGTGAGCCACCCGCCTACGGAGGGTGGCAACCAGTGGGCTAATAAAAGTCTTGTATTGAACAGTTTAAGAGATCGTGATCAGCAAAAACTGGCGTGTTATTTAGAAAATATGACAGTGCTGGATTTGAGTAGTGAAACGATATCGCTCGCAGAGCTGCAATTTTTTAAAAATAATTTACATGGCTGTTTGGTGAATAGGATGCATTTGGATCAATGTGATTTTGAGGATATTGCCGTTGATGAGTTGATTTCAATTTTAAATGTATTGCCGCAATTGAAATTGGTCACGTTGAATGATAATCATTTTACTGAGAAAGCTGGGTTAGCGTTGCTAAAAGTATTCAAGCGACATCCAAATCTTTTGAGATTTGAATTGAAGCAAAATAAAATCGATAAATCTGCATTTGCGATGCAAGAGCAGGATATAATCAATAATGATTTTCAACAGGCATTGCTTAAAGCGCTAGATTATTTTTCAATTCAGCCTAAGCAAGATTTAATTTTTAAGCGTGATTTTCCAAAAGCAAAAACACAGATTCAATTGTAAACCTTAATGTTGGAGCATGATCATAGATCCCGCTGTTAA
>CAYXLV010000048.1:0-10210 GCA_964465995.1 uncultured Coxiellaceae bacterium
CGCTCATTGTCCGCGGGTGTTAGAGTGATATGTCGAACAGATTCTGATGTAGTCAACGGGCAGCTTCCTCGTTTTATTACGATAATTATAGCCATAGCACCGATGCAGCGCTAGCGGGCTGTATTTTATGCAATTTTCAAAGGATAGTGAACACCTTTTTACCTTGTTATTTTGCGATTGTGTTGCGCAACGATAGTACGTTTCGTTGTGCTGCTGTTTAACAGCGGGATCTATTAACGTGTTCTAGATTGCGCGATCGAGTCGCGCAATGACGATGCGTCCCGTCGCGCACTAAATTCAAAACTATGAGGTGGCGCTATGAAAAAGCAAGCAAAAACAGCATTAGAATTATTTGATAAACAAAAGGCTTAAACCAAATGAGCAAAAAAAGTCACACTCCAATGATGCTGTTGATAAAATTTCGTTACTTAGACTTGAGCTTATATGCTATTCACCATAGTGGTGCAGATGTTAATGCTATCGACTCCACAAATGGTAATACTTTATTACACATTTTTTTAGCTTCGGCAAAAGATATGAGTGAGACCATTCACAACCTAGTTACCAAACATAAAGCCGATACAACAAAGACCAATTACAATGGACAAACGTCTGAGCAGCGGTACCAGACTTCAAATAGTAAAAAACTCAAGTTTTGGCAGTCATCCAAAGATCATAAACCTTGTCGTAAAAATTATAAGGCTTTAAAGCTAGCAGAAGCATCATTAAAGAGTGCCGATGATATTGCACGACTTTGAATTCATAAAATAAACATCGTAGGCGACTAATCAATCATCCCACGTAACGAGTTAGGCCGCGCTTCTGTGATGGTGAGTGTAACCATTTGCCCAACTAATTCAGCAGGTCCAGCAAAATTGACCACGCGATTATTTTCAGTGCGTCCAGATAACTCATCAGGGTTTTTCTTAGACGGACCCGTCACTAAAATACGTTGCGCCGTACCAACCATGCTTTCGCTAATCACCATCGCTTGCTGATTAATTCGAGCTTGTAATAATGCCAAACGTTTTTTCTTAGTGTCCATGGACACATCATCTGGCAAAGCAGCAGCAGGTGTGCCAGGGCGTGGGCTGTAAATAAAACTATAGGTATGATCAAAATTCATATCAGTCACTAACTGCATTGTTTTAGCAAAATCTTCATCTGTCTCACCAGGAAAGCCAACAATAATATCCGTCGATAAACTAATATCAGGCCGCACTTTCTTCAGCTTGCGCATTTTCGATTTGTATTCTAAAACCGTGTAATTACGTTTCATTGCCGCCAAAATACGATCGGAACCGCTTTGGACGGGTAAATGTAGATGGTTGGCTAACTTAGGCTCTTCCGCATACGCATCAATCAAGCTTTGCGAAAATGCCGATGGATGTGAAGTGGTATAACGAATACGCTCAATAGCATCAATCGCCGCAATGTAATGAATCAGTAAAGCCAAATCCGCAATGCCACCATCGTGCATCACGCCACGATAATCATTCACATTCTGGCCTAACAGCATAATCTCTTTGACGCCTTGTTCACTTAAACTCACAATTTCAGCTAACACATCATCAAACGGTCGGCTAATTTCTTCACCGCGCGTGTAAGGCACTACACAAAAACTACAATACTTGCTGCAGCCTTCCATAATCGACACAAATGCAGTAGCACCATCAGCGCGTGGTTGCGGCAATTTATCGAATTTTTCAATTTCTGGGAAACTTATATCAATGGCGGGTTTATTAGTGGTTAATCGTTGCGTGATCAATTCAGGTAAGCGGTGCAAAGTTTGTGGGCCAAAGACCAAATCTACAAAGGGTGCACGCTTTACAATCGCATCGCCTTCTTGGCTTGCCACACAACCGCCGACGCCAATCACCATGTCTGGCTTTTTCGCTTTCAAATCACGCCAGCGACCAAGCTCTGAGAACACCTTCTCCTGCGCCTTTTCGCGCACCGAGCAGGTATTTAATAAGACTACATCTGCCTCGTCAGGATTTTGGGTGATTTCCATCTGGTGGGATGCTTTGAGTACATCTGCCATTTTATTTGAATCGTATTCATTCATCTGGCAGCCATGGGTTTTGATATAGAGCTTTTTCATGCGGCGCATTGTATTACGGAATACCTAACTTGGCCAGCGATTGCTGACACGCTGGCGGGCTGCCTTGCCGTGAGTATCTTTTTAAAATATGCTAATACCTAACCACATGGAGGCAATAATCAATGCATTGCTACAGTGACCACAAAGATCACAGCACAATCCCGATTCGTCCACTCCTTCAAGCCCATTTTCCCAACTGGTTGTCCAAACAGTCTGCAGCAGTGCGACATTGGATGGAGCAACATCAATTCACCGCCAAGCCTGCATCCACTTGCCATATCCTCAACGCCGACGGCAGTCTGCGAGAAGTCTATGTGGGTATGGATGATCCGCAGAACTTTTGGTGTGCCGGTGACTTGCCCAAAACTTTGGCCAAAGGGCATTACTATATCGATCCGCTGGACGATATGCCGATCTCCAAGCAGCAACTGGATCAATTGCAACTCGCGTGGGGGCTTGGCCATTATCAGTTTACCCGCTACCGTAAAGCCGATCCGTTTCTCACCACTTTATTCCTACCGACCGACAAACAAACCCACTTCTCTAACCTCTTAAACGCTTTCTACCTCGCCCAAGACTTAATTAACACACCCGCTGATGATTTAGGCCCGGCTGATTTAGCCGCTGCGGTGACGGCGATGGCCAAACCCTTTCATGCCAAGGTGCAGATTATCAAAGGCGAAAAATTACTAAAGCAGCAATACAATGCCATCTACACTGTCGGTCGCGCCAGTGATCGTGAACCGCATTTAATTGATTTACGTTGGGGTGATGCGGACAAACCAGCCATTACATTAGTGGGTAAAGGTATTTGCTTTGACAGTGGCGGCTTGGATATCAAACCCAGTTCCGGCATGCGGCATATGAAAAAAGACATGGGCGGTGCGGCGCACGCGTTGGCATTGGCGCATTGGATCATGGCCGAACAACTGCCTGTGCGCTTACGTTTATTAATCCCTGCAGCAGACAACAGCGTGGGTCAGCGCAGTTTCCATCCCGGCGATGTGATTACCACTAAAGCTGGAATCACCGTTGAAATCAGTAATACCGATGCCGAAGGCCGGTTAGTGTTATGTGATGCATTAACTGAAGCGATGACTGAAAAACCAGCCTGTCTATTAGACTTTGCAACCCTCACTGGTGCTGCACGCGTTGCGCTGGGTCCAGATCTGCCGGCCTTTTTTTGCAATAACGCTACGATGGCGCAAAACGTAGTCGCTGCAGCCACCGCCGCCTTTGATCCCATTTGGCATTTGCCATTGCATCAGCCTTATAAAGATTACCTTAAAAGCCCGATCGCAGACTGCATGAATGCGGCTGAAACACGTTTTGCTGGGGCAATTACGGCGGCACTGTATTTGCAGCAATTTGTTAGTGATGAGGTCGCGTGGGGGCATTTTGATCTTTATGGTTGGAATGACAGCGAACGTCCAGGGCGCACAGTGGGTGGAATGGTGCAAACCTTGCGTGGAGTATTTAACTTTATTAAAGACAATTATGCAGAACCATCAACTGCTTAATCCCAATCAACGACAGTAAGGAAGTGAATTTGCTAACACTTTTGGCATGGAGCGTATTCATCGCAGGCTTTTGGAGTTTTGCATTTTTTAAATTGTCAGCCAAATTTTGGTTGCCTTTGGGTGCAGCGTTACTCCTTATATATAGTTACTTCCACTGGTTTTCTTATGTCAGTCTTATTATCTTGTGGGGTTTATGGTTGGGCGCCGCCGTCTTATTGTGCTTGCCAACACTGCGTAAAACAGTCGTGACCATGCCACTGCGTCGTTGGTTTCGTGCGCAACAACCGCAACTGACCGATGTCGAGCAACAAGTATTAGATGCGGGTGGCTTATGGTTTGAAAAAGAATTTTTTTCCGGTGACCCCAATTGGAAACACCTGTGGGATATTCCAAAGCCCGCGTTAAATCCTGCAGAAGCAGACTTTATTAACCAACAAGTCGATACCTTATGTAGCATGCTAGACGATTGGGAAATTGTGCATGATAAAAAAGACTTACCAGAAACGGTATGGGCTTACTTAAAGCAAGAAAAATTTTTCGGTTTAGTGATTGATAAAAAATATGGCGGTCATGGTTTTTCTGCCTTAGGCCATTCAACCGTTGTCACCAAAATCGCATCACGTAGCTATAGCGCAGCACTAACTGTGATGGTGCCAAACTCCTTAGGCCCAGCTGAGTTTTTAGAACGCTATGGTACTGCCGAACAAAAAAACTATTATTTGCCACGTTTAGCAAACGGCGAAGAAATTCCATGTTTTGCTTTAACCGGCACGGATGCAGGCAGCGATGCGACGAGCATTACTGACGAGGGTATCGTTTGCAAAGCGATGTTCGAGGGGCAAGAAGTGATTGGAGTGCGCTTAAATTGGGATAAGCGATATATCACCTTAGCACCTGTTGCGACGTTAATTGGTTTAGCCTTTAAGATGTATGACCCGGATCACTTACTCGGTGAGCAAACGCAAATCGGCATCACCCTAGCACTGATCCCAGCCAATCATCCGGGTGTTGACATCGGTAAGCGTCACTATCCATTAAACCTTGCTTTTATGAATGGCCCGATTCGCGGCAAAGATGTTTTTATTCCATTAGATTGGATTATCGGCGGTAAAGAGCGCCGCGGTCACGGTTGGCAAATGATGATGGAGTGTTTGGCCGTTGGGCGTGGTATTTCATTACCCGCATTATCAGCTGCAACCACCCAAATTTGTTATCGCATGACCGGCGCTTATGCATTAATCCGCCGCCAATTTAATCGCGCCATCGGTGATTTTGAAGGCGTAAAACTTGCTATGGCTCGTATCGGAGGCATGACATATCTTTGCGAAGCTGCCCGTTGGTTTACCGCACAAGCTGTGCAAAGTGGTGCACGACCGGCGGTGGCTTCTGCCATTACTAAATATCACCTCACTGAAATGAGTCGACGTGCCGTGGTAGATGCCATGGATATTCACGCCGGACGTGGTGTGCAAACTGGACCGCGTAATTACTTAGGCAATATTTATGATGGCATGCCCATTAGCATTACAGTCGAAGGCGCTAATATTTTAACGCGCAATTTAATTATTTTTGGCCAAGGTGTGATGCGTTGCCATCCATTTTTACGTGAAGAAATTGCTAGTGCGAAAGAGGCCAACAATAAAAAACAACAAAAACAATTTGATCGTTTGATCGTCAAACACATCGGCTTTGTGATCAGCCAAGTGGCTCGTGCCATCGTTTATGGTGTGACGGGTGGTCGTTGGATTCAAGTGCGCACTAATGGCAAGCTGGCAAAATGCTATCAGCAACTCACGCGGATGAGTAATGCATTAATGCTGCTGACGGATTTCACGTTATTAGTAATGGGCGGCCAGCTAAAAATTAAAGAAGCTTTATCCGCGCGCCTGGGTGATATTGTCAGTTATTTATATTTGGGCACAGCGGCATTGAAATATGCTGAAGATCACGATGCTTCACCCGAAGATACACTGCATGTGGAATGGGCCGTGCAATTTTGCTTAGCGCAAATGAGTCGCTCGATCAATAAATTCATCGATAATTTTCCGATCCGTTGGTTAGGCCGTTTATTACAACGTGTTATTTTTCCATGGGGTGCACGTTATCCTGAACCGGCCGATAGCATGAGTATGCAAATTGCCGACACCATGCAACAAGAGTCGGCTTGGCGTGAACGTCTTACGCAATATTGTTACACCGGTAAAGACGCCCAAGATTTAACTGGCCGCATGGAAATCACCATGCACGAATTACTCGCGACGCAACCGATCATTATGAAAGTTGAACAAGCGATCCGCGCTAAAAAAATTAAACCCAATGCATCGCTCACCCATAACGCAGAACTTGCTTTTGCGCAGGGTATTTTATCGGCAGCTGAGTTAGAGCAACTCAAACAAATGGAACAGTTGCGTCGCGATGCAATTAAAGTTGACGAGTTTTGAAAGAAAAGGAAGTGACTATGACACAACACGCTTTTGCGAAACCGGTTTACATCATTGATGGAGCCAGAACCCCTTACTTAAAAGCCAGAGGTCGCCAAGGACCTTTTTCAGCCTCGGATTTAGCCGTGAAATCCGGTCGTGCTCTGCTAGCGCGACAAACCTTTCGTCCAACCGATATTGATGAAGTGGTGATGGGTTGTATTAATCCAAGTGAAGATGAAGCCAATATAGCGCGCATCGTCAGTTTGCGTTTGGGTTGTGGCGATGACGTACCGGCTTGGACCGTGCAACGCAACTGTGGTTCAGGTTTACAAGCCATCGATTCAGCGGCCAAAGATATTGCTGCTGGACGACATCACTTAGTCTTGGCGGGTGGTACGGAAGCGATGAGTCGGGCGCCGTTATTATTGCGACCGCAAATGGTGAATTGGTTGGCCGATTTGCATGCGGCTAAAAATGTGATGGCGAAAACCACTGTCATGTTTAAACTACGTCCTTATTTTTTAGCCCCTATTATTGCGCTAATTCGTGGCTTACGTGATCCACTGGTTGGAATCAATATGGGCCAAACGGCAGAAGAGCTAGCTTATCGTTTTAAAATTACTCGTGCTGACATGGATGCGTTTGCCATGCGCAGTCATCAACGTTTAAGTCGCGCGCAACAACAAGATTTGTTAGATGAAATTGTCACTATTTACGATAACAGTGGGCATTATTATGCCGTCGATGATGGTGTGCGCGCAGACACCAGTATGGAAAAACTGGCCAAGCTAAAACCTTTCTTTGATCGCAAATTTGGTATGGTCACCGCAGGGAACAGTTCGCAAATTAGTGATGGTGCAGCGATGCTGATTTTAGCCAGTGAAACGGCGGTTGAAAAAATGCAGCTTCCTGTGCTGGGCAAAATCGTGGATATGCAGTGGGCAGCGCTGAATCCAACGGTCATGGGTTTAGGCCCAGTGATGGCAGCAACACCGTTAATGCAACGTCATCAACTCACGCTCGATGATATTGATTACTGGGAAATTAACGAAGCTTTCGCGGCGCAAGTATTAGCTTGTTTAAAAGCATGGGAATGTGATGATTTTTGTAAAGAGCACTTTAATCAGCCAGCGTTGGGTCGATTAGATCAAGAGCGTTTAAATGTTGATGGTGGTGCGGTTGCGATCGGCCATCCTGTGGGTTCAAGTGGTGCGCGTATCGTATTGCACTTACTGAATGTGTTAAAACGCAAACAAGCGAAGCGCGGTATGGCTGGTATTTGTATCGGCGGCGGGCAAGGCGGTGCATTACTATTGGAGACCCTAGCATGAGTTCAAACCATTCCAATTCTCTAAACGGCGCCAAAGCGGCGAGTGATCATAACCCACAGGAAAACAATATGTCCTATCAACATTGGCGTTTACATACCGATACCGACCATATTCTTTGGCTGACCTTTGATCGTCAAGGTGCTTCAGTCAATAGCATGAGTCGTGAAGTTTTTAATGAGCTGGATACGATTCTCGATACAATCAAACAGGACCAACCACGCGGTGTGATTATTCAATCTGGCAAGCAAAAAGGTTTTATTGCAGGTGCTGATATTACGCAATTTACCGACTTAAAAACAACCGATGAAGCATTTGAGCTAATTCGACAAGCACAATTAGTCCTCGATAAATTAGAGGCGTTGCCGATGCCAACGGTGGCGATGATTAACGGTTTTTGTTTAGGAGGCGGTTTGGAGTTAGCGCTAGCGTGTCGTTATCGTGTTGTGTTAGAGGATGCTGGCACATTAATTGGTCTACCCGAAGTCAAATTAGGTATTCATCCCGGTTGGGGTGGCACCGTGCGTCTGCCACAATTGGTTGGCGCGGTTCCGGCGATGACGATGATCTTACCCGGTGCTGCTTATCCGGCGAAAAAAGCGCAAAAAGTCGGCATCGTTGATGCAGCCGTGCCACTGCGAGAATTGGCGCGAGCGGCGCGTTATTATGTGATGCATCAACCCGCGCCACAGCAACCAAAGCTGTTGGCAAAATTAGCGAACTTGCCATTTGTTAGACCCATTCTCGCGAAACAGTTCTATAAAAATTTAAATAAAAAAATCCGGGAAGCGCATTATCCCGCACCGTATGCCGTTGTGCGTAATTGGGTGCAAGATGGTGCGACGGGTGATGCGATGGTGAATGAAGCTAAATCAATTGCCAAGTTAATGTTGCACCCAACCGCGCGTAATTTAGTGCGTGTGTTTTTCTTACAAGAGCAAGTCAAAGCAATTGGCAAAGGTCATGACTTTAAGCCGCAACATGTGCATGTGATTGGTGCAGGTACAATGGGCGGTGATATTGCGGCGTGGTGTGCGTATAAGAATTTATATGTCACTTTGCAAGATCAATCGCCTGAGAAAATTGCGCCTGCTTTGCAGCGAGCCTATAAATTGTATAAGAAAAAATATCGCGGTGATCAACGTCTTATTCAAGCCGCCATGGATCGTTTGCAACCGGATGTTGAAGGCTTAGGTGTTGGTCGTGCTGATTTAATTATTGAGGCGGTGTTTGAAGACCTTAACGTCAAGCAACAATTATTTAAATACCTAGAAGAAAACGCCAAAGCGGATGCCGTCTTAGCGACGAATACCTCGAGTATTCCGTTAGAAGATATTGCAACCGCATTAAAAGATCCATCACGTTTGGTCGGCATTCACTTTTTTAATCCAGTTGCCAAAATGCCCTTAGTGGAAATTGTGCAAGGTCAAAAAACCAAGCAGGCGATTGTTGATCAAGCCGCCGCTTTTGTCGGCAAGATTTCACGGATGCCATTACCCGTTGCCAGTCGTCCAGGCTTTTTAGTTAATCGCGTGTTAATGCCATATTTGATGGAAGCAATGCAATTACTGGATGAAGGGATTGCGCCAGCATCGATTGATAAAGCCGCTCTAGATTTCGGTATGCCAATGGGGCCGATTGCTTTGGCGGATAATGTTGGTTTAGATATTTGTTTATCAGTGGCGAATAACTTAGTGCAACAGTTTGGCGGTGAAGTACCGCAAAAATTAAAAGATATTGTTACTGCGGGGCACTTAGGTGTGAAAACCGGGCAGGGCTTCTATCAATATCAAAACGGTCGCCCCGTGAAGACTACCGCAACCAATGATCAAACTGATTTAGCGATTATTAGTGATCGTTTAATTTTACGGATGTTAAATGAGGCAGTGGCTTGCTTGGATGAAAAAGTAATTCAAGAGGCAGATCTGCTAGATGCCGGAATGATTTTTGGCACCGGTTTTGCGCCATTTCGTGGAGGTCCCATTCATTATGCGAAGCATCGTGGCATTGACGAGGTGGTGAAAACCTTGCAAGCGTTTGCGGAGAAATTTGGCGAGCGTTTTAAACCGCATTCTGCTTGGCAAACGCTATCTGGATCAGTAAAGTCAGCCACCAAGGTGGCAAGCGCGCCGCCAGCCCATGCTAACGACAAAACCCATGTCAGTCATGCTGGCGATAACCGTGGTTAATTATTAGAAGGTTTTATGATGTCTACATTACCCAGCACCACTATGAGTTTTTTTGAAATTTTTAAAAAAGCGATTGCACATCATTATGCAGTTTTAAAAAATACGATTGGTATTATTTTATTATTGGTGCTGGTAAAAGACTGGTATATCTACACCGGTGGTTTACCGCAAAATACTTGGGCGCAATGGATTGTGATTGTAGCGATGATTATTGCGATTATTTATTTGTTGGCGATGGCTTTGTTAGTAAGTCAGCAACGAATACTCGGTGTGCCTATGACAATCAAAGCAGCGATGCAACAAGTGTGGCAACGCGCAGGTGCAATTTATACGGTGGTAATTTGTTATGCCGTTGTTATTTCCCTGTTGTATGTGGTTGCTGAATCGGCGGCGATTGTTTTTATTTATGGCGGTGCTTCAAAACCTGTCGCCAGTTTATTAAGTTTTATGGTGTTTTTAGCGATCCCTTTTTTATTTGGAATTGTCTTAACGCTGATGACACTGCCTTTAATTATCCTAGAAAAATACAGCGTTGCTGCTGCCTTTCGTGAAAGTGCCGTGCTTTGTTTTGGCGCAAATTGGTTACGAGTATTTGGTTTGTATTTAATTTTGGTCGCCATTGATTTACTAATCTCACCAGATACAT
>CAYXLV010000049.1:0-10190 GCA_964465995.1 uncultured Coxiellaceae bacterium
AGTAAGGAGTTTGAATGACCCTAGATGCCACGTTGTTATCTCGTATTCAGTTTGCTTTCACGATTAGTTTTCATATTTTATTTCCCGCCTTTAGTATTGGCATGGTTTCCTTCCTGGTAGTGATGGAAGGGCTATGGCTAAAAACCAAAAACCCTAAGTATCTACAAATTTGTAAATTCTGGACCAAAGTCTTTGCGCTAACCTTTGGGATGGGTGTGGTGTCTGGCATTGTGATGGAGTTTCAATTTGGTACCAACTGGGCAGGTTTTGCCCATGAGGTCGGTGATGTGTTGGGGGCGCTGTTTACCTATGAAGTGATGACCGCATTTTTTATTGAGGCAGGTTTTTTAGGCGTGATGTTATTTGGGTGGAATCGAGTCGGTCCAAAATTACATTATCTTGCGACTTGTTTAGTGTGTTTAGGCACAACTGTTTCAGCCTTCTGGATTCTAGCGGCCAACTCATGGATGCAAACACCAGCAGGATTTACCCGCATTGGTAATCGTTTATTAGTGAACAGTTGGTGGCATGTGATTTTTAATCCCTCAGTGATCCCACGTTTTTTTCATATGTTAATCGCCGCTTATGTGTCGGCAGGCTTTGCCATAGCAGCCATTGCAGCATTTTATTTGTTAAAAAAACGCCATGTTCAATTTGCCAAAACTTGCTTTTCATTTGTGATGGGCGCACTGCTTTTATTAACCACCTTACAAATCGTCGTAGGCGATACAGTTGGTACCGAAGTGCATCGTCATCAGCCAATTAAAACAGCCGCCATGGAAGGTGTTTGGAACACACAAAAAGGCGCACCATTTTTAGTCTTCGCCATTCCAGATCAACAACAACAAAAAAACTTTTGGGCCATTAAAATTCCACACATGGCCGCGTTTATTAACACGCATAAATGGGACGGCAAACTGGTGGGTTTGAAATCAGTCGCACGCCAAGACCAACCGGATGTGCCAATAGTCTTTTTTAGTTTTCGCATTATGGTGTATATCGGCTTTCTGATGTTTGGCATTGTGCTATTAGGTTTGTGGCTGCGTCTAAAAAAACGCTTATACGATAGCCGTTGGTTTTTACGTATATGCGTATTATCAGCGCCACTAGGTTTTATTGCCTTGTGGTGTGGTTGGATGACCGCGGAGGTCGGGCGGCAACCGTGGGTGGTTTATAATATTTTACGCACCAGTGACGCGGCTTCTAATATAGCGATGCATAATGTAATTATCTCGTTTGTCTTAATCTTTATTGTCTACTTTATTATCTTCGGTTATTTCTACTTTCTTTATTTAACACGCTTAATTCGCAAAGGTCCGCACGATGTTGACATCAAAGCAGAAGACCAGCCATTTCCATATTTGGCAGGTCCAGCGGAGGATTCAGTATGACCAATATTCTGGCGTTTCTTTGGTTCGGTTTGATTGGTGTGGCCATCATAATGTATGTCATTCTGGATGGCTTTGATTTGGGTGTGGGTATTTTATCGTATTTGACGCTAGATGATCGTGAACGAGACTTAATGATTAGTTCGATTTTGCCGGTGTGGGATGGTAACCAAACCTGGTTAGTCTTTGGCGGCGCGACATTGTATGGTGCTTTCCCATTAGCTTTTAGTGTCTTATTGCCAGCGCTTTACATGCCGATCTTAATTATGGTGTGTGCATTACTGTTTCGAGGTGTGGCATTTAAATTTCGTTTGAAGTCACCCGAGATGAAACCCATTTGGGATTTTTCATTTTTTGCAGGCTCTATTTTAACGGCTTTTATTCAAGGAGTGATGCTGGGTACTTTTATTCAAGGCTTTAAAGTGACCGCTGATATGGTAACAATACCGGCACTGCAATGGTTTACACCCTTTAGCATTGTTTGCGGAATTGCACTGGTATTTGGATATATGCTGCTTGGCGCTAACTGGTTAATCATCAAAACCACGGGCCAGTTACAACAAAAAGCGTATCGTATTTCCAAAATTGCCGTGATAACGGTTGGGGTTTTTGCAGCACTGATTAGCTTATGGAGTCCGCTGATTGATCCTGCGATTAAAGCACGTTGGTTTAACCTGGATTACATTGCCTACCTTGCGTTGCTGCCGCTGGCTACAGGTATCGTTTTTATTTTGCACTGGATGGCTTTACTTAAAAAACGCGAATACAGTCCATTTTTTTTAGCCGTAGTCATGTTCCTACTTTGCTACACCGGCTTTGTAATTAGCAGTTGGCCGTATATTGTGCCGCGCAGCATCACTTATATCCAAGCAGCAGCCCCGCGCTCATCATTACTATTTATGCTAGTCGGTGCTTGTATCATGCTGCCGATCTTACTGTATTACACCTCGCACTCTTATCGCTTTTTCCGCGGCAAAGTGACCGAGGTGATCGATTATTAGAGGAGTAAAAGGAAATGACAATGAATAAGTTTTTATGGTTTTTAGTGTTGTATTTATTAGGTGTGGTCACGGTTGGTGGCTTTGTTTTTATTGCACGTGAATTATTAGCCTTGCTAGTACATTAGGCCAAATCGTTTTCCCCAAAAGGATATTAATAATGGATGGATTCAAAGGACAGCGTTTTATCGTATTTGGTGCCAGTGGTGGTATTGGTGCTTGCTTATCAAAACACTTGGTTGCCGAAGGTGCGCAAGTGATTGTAGCGGGGCGTAACCAAGAAAAAATCACCGCACTCGCCAGTTCACTCGATATGCCACATGCGATTGTTGATGTGACGCAAATTGATGCCGTAGAAACTGCCGTTGCCGAAGTGGTAAAAACACACGGCCCAGTCAACGGCATGGTCAACTGTGTTGGCTCCATCTTTCTAAAACCTTGTCACCTAATGACCGCCAAAGAATGGGATGCCGTGATTGGCACTAATCTAACCAGTGCCTTTGCAGTAGTGCAGGCAGCCAGTAAACATATGCTTGATAATGGTGGCTCAGTGGTTTTAATGTCATCTGGCGCCGCAAGTATTGGTTTGCCTTATCACGAAGGCATCGCCGCTGCCAAAGCAGGAGTCAATGGTTTGATGCTCGCCGCGTCTGCCACGTATGCGAGTCAAAACTTACGTTTTAATTGTGTCGCTCCAGGTTTGGTTGAAACACCCGCCACAGAACGCCTAACCAAAAGCCCGCAAAGTTTAGAAATTTCTCTGGCCAACCATCCACTCGGCCGCATTGGCCAACCTGAGGATGTCGCCAATGTCATTGCATTTTTACTCAATCCCGCCAATAGCTGGATTACTGGCCAGGTGTATGGGGTTGATGGTGGTTTATCGTCGTTGAAGCGCATGAAAGGCTAGCGATCATTTCACTGGCAATAGCGATTTATCAAAACAATAAATATCAGCAAGTTACAGCACAAACCTAACTTATTTGTTGACATTTCGTACATAATTTAGCAAAATTAGGCCGATGCTTGTAGAGCAGTGATTATAACCTTATGATTGAGTAATCATTTTAGAGTGATTGATGTAACAGCCTGATATTACTCCCAACACCATTAAATCGAGAAAGGCACTTTAGATATATGAAAGGCAAGGCCAAAGTATTAGGCATATTTAGTTTAGCAATGATTACCGCCGGATCTGTCGATAGTATCCGTAACTTGCCAGCCACCTCGCTTTTTGGTGCCTCCTTAATCTTCTTCTTCCTAATTGCCGCTTTATTTTTCCTCCTGCCCAGTGCCTTAATTTCTGCCGAATTGGCGTCCACTAGTAATGAAGATGGTGGAGTTTACGTGTGGGTCAAAAACGCCTTTGGTCAGCGGGTGGGTTTTTTAGCGATTTGGTTCCAGTGGATTGAAAATGTGATTTGGTATCCAACGATTTTAGCTTTTGTAGCTGGCACTGTCGGTTACTTGTTAGCGCCATCGCTGGCGCAGAGTAAATATTTTTTAATGAGTGTGATCTTATCCGCCTTTTGGAGTGCCACGATTATTAATCTTCTTGGCATTCGTTCTTCCGCACGCTTTAGTAATTTTTGTGCGATGCTGGGTTTATTATTTCCAATGTGTTTGATTATTTATCTGGGTTTGGCATGGATTTTTTCCGGCCAGCCACTGCAAATTCATTTCACCAGCACAAGCTTATTACCGCATTTGGCCGGCACCCATACTTGGGTTGCATTAACCGGTATCATTCTATCGTTTTGCGGCATGGAAATTGCCACCGTGCATGCAGTGGATGTTAAAAATCCACAGCGCGCCTATCCACGCGCCATGTTACTCGCCACCGGCATTATTTTAGTCACATTAATGCTGGGTTCATTAGCCATTGCGGTGGTCTTACCGCAAGCCAAAATCAGTTTAGTTGCTGGCATTATGCAAGCGTTTAGTGCTTTCTTTCATGCCTACCACTTGGCCTGGATGTTACCGATCATCGCGCTAATGTTAGTGATAGGTGGCATGGGTGGTGTGAGTAATTGGATTATTGCGCCAACGCGCGGTTTATTAATCGCAGGTCGCGATGGTAACTTACCCAAATTATTACAACGCGAAAATCGCTTTGGCTCGCCCAGCGTGCTTTTAGTCGGGCAAGCGGTGATCGTCTCTATCATTGCATTAGCATTTTTATTAATGCCAAGTATCAATGGTTCATATTGGCTGCTAACCGCACTAGCGGCTCAGTTGTATATGATTATGTATGTCATGATGTTTGTAGCAGCCATTGTCTTACGCTACAAAAATCACAATCAAAAAGTCGGCTTTCGTATTCCTGGAAAATATCATTTAGGCATGTGGCTAGTGGCAGGCATGGGCGTGCTCGGCGCATTATTAACGTTTGCTATTGGCTTTGTGCCACCCAGTAATATTAATATCGGCAGTGCTGCGCGTTACGAAATATTATTGCTCTTAGGCTTATTCGCCATGAGCGCACCACCTTTTTTAATTTACCGTCACTGCCAAAAAGCACAGCGCACGACAACACCAAGTCCGGTAACGGCTGCAGAGAGTCAATCGTTATAATGCAAACATCTTAATTAACGCGATAGCAATTCCATTCGTCCAACCAAAGCCATCTTGCAGCGGATATTCACCGCCACCGGCAAATAACGTGGTATCAATTACATTGTATTTTTCCATCATTTTGCCAGACCGTTTAAACACATCACGGTTTAAAGTAATCCAACGTTTAGCAATGGTTTTCGCTAAATCCTGTTCGCCGTAATTTAATAGACCTTGAATGGTAATCCAATGCAAAGGTGCCCAACCGTTCGGCTTGTCCCACTGCTCTGCACTTTCAGTTAATGTGGTGACAAGACCGCCAGCGACTAAAAATGATGTTGTAAGATGTTTAGTGATTGCAGCAGCTTGTTGCTGATCGCAAAGTTTGACAAATAAGGGCATGGTCGCTGCTAACGACATTGTTTTGGTTTGTCGTTGTTGAGTCCAACGATAATCAAAATAAAATTGTTGCGTTGCATTCCAGCAAAATTGTTGAATAGCTTGCTGGCGTTGTTTGGCTGCTTGTTGATAATAGTTAGCCTTGGCGGGATGACTTGTTGCAAAAAGTTCTGCTAAACGTTTTTCGATATGATAAAGCAGCGCATTTAAATCAATCGGGATAATTTCCGTCGTGCATGTCGAGGTCAGATCAGCATCACGATCACACCAACGGGATGAAAAATCCCAGCCGGATTCACAAGCCGCACGAATATTCACATACAAAGACGGTTGCGCTTTTTTACTGGCGGTTTGATAAAGCAAAAGATCTTCTGCATACGATTCCGCACGCGGTGAATTATCATCATCCCAAAAGCGATTCAATACTGAACCATCCTCGAGTTTGACGACGCGGCGATAGGCACTATTGGGTGTCAGTTCATCGGCGCCATCCATCCAAAATTGATACTCTTTTTCTAAAGCAGGAATAAATTCTAAAATAGCTGCACGACCTTGATGCCTTTCTAAGATATCTAACATGCAGCAAAAATAAGGTGGCTGTGAACGACTGCGATAATAGGTGCGACTGCCATTGGGAATATGGCCAACGGTTTCAATTAAATAAGCAAAGTTTTTTGCCATATTAAAAACCATATCTAAATGCCCAGACACTGCTAAACCTTCTGAGGTGAAATAGGTATCCCAATAATAAATTTCACGAAAGCGCCCACCTGGGACAATATAAGGATGTGGTAAGTGCAGCAGGGTGCTATAAGGTGATTCTACTTGATCAGGAATTTGCGATAACTTGTGCCACAGATTTTCAATGCGGTTTTCCATATGCACGGATGGATCAACGGAAACCGTGGTGGGTTCAGGCAAGGTGAAATGCTCTTTAACAAATGCGGCTAAACTAAAATGCGCTTGCTCTTTGTGTGCTAAAAAATCTTCAAGAATTAGCGCGGGATTTTTATTAGGCGTGCAATCAACGAAGGTTTTGCCATCACTAAATACATGGTGAGTTTGGATGGCTTCGAATAAAGAGCCTTCGGTTTGAATATTGTTATGCATGAGCGGTTCTATTTTAATAAAGGTTAATTACTTGAGGGTTGCTAACCTGCGACGCCGCAGTAGTTTATACGGAAAGAGCAGGGTTAACAAAACGATTAATGGAATTAAAGTAATGCCTAAAGCATGCCGTCCGCCCACCAGGCCAAAAGTCCAGCCGACCATTTTTGAACCAACTGTGCCGCCGACCGCTGAAAACACCATAATCAAGCTCATCATCGCACTGTGTCGATACTTAGGTAATGTGCTCAAGATGGTAGAGCAAAGGGTCGGATAAATTGGCGCTAGAAAAAAACCAATTAATGGAAATAGAAAAGCCACTGCGCTGATGTCTTTCCAGGAATGAATAACATGGGTTGGAGTATGCTCCAGTGGTAGTACCAAGGCGACCATTAAAATCGCGCCAATCAGACAGCTTAGCAACAACCAATACCAGCTAAGGCGTTTCAAAATAAAACCCGCTGCTAACCGACCTAATGCAATCGATGCTGAGAGAATGCTCGCCATTTCAATGCTCATTGCAGCAGAAATATGTAACACTTTGTTATTGAATGTCGGCAGCCAGTTATTAATACCTTGTTCAATAAACACATAAAGAAAAATGCTCACAATGAAAATCAGCACCAATGCATCACCGTAAAGTTTCAGCATTTCTAAAAAATCGTCATACAGATGACTTTCTTTAAGAATACTGCCGCTCTCGTCCAGTGGTGTTGAAGCGAGTAATAAAAACGCAATGGTTGCCAAACCACCAATTACCCAAAAAGCATTTAGCCAGTTACTGCCTTCCATCGCCACAAACTGCCCAAATAACCAAAAGCCTGACAAGGTGCCAAGCATAAACATTCCCTCTAATAAACTGATAAAGCTGGCATGTGCTTGTTCGTCTTGGGTAATTAAACCGACCGTGGAATAGGCAGAAACTTTGATGAGAGCAAAACCAACGCCAACGCTGATAAATAATAATTTAATCGACCAATACGAATTAATCACTGGCACGAGATAGCAGGTGATACTGACAATGGCCAGTCCCAATAGCATCGATATTTTATAGCCTAAGCGCGGTAAAAATGAAGCTGCAGCAAATGAAAAGAGTGCGGTAGACAAGTCTTTATAAGCATCTAAATTACCCGCGATGGATTTGGTGACGTTGTAGTGGTTAATGACTTCTAAGATAACAGTGCCAACACTGTTTAATAAGATGGCAAACACAATATAGTTCAAGAATAAAGATAACTTAATTTGCCAGTGTGATTGTTGAGTCAGCGTCATCTACCCTGCTTATTGGTGTTAAAACGACGGCACAATTCTAAAGGATTATATCTTGATTTCCAAATGCTGCCGGTCCCTTGTGCAACTGATTGTATTTTATCCAAATATTAAGCAATTTCATTTTATGAAAAGATTTAAGGAAATGTTAATTTGTGCTGGTTATACTGCTCGCACATTTACTAGTGAGAAGGTAGCCAATATATGAACCAACACCTGCCCCGATTTGATGATGATAAGCCTTTATTTGTGGTTGAGGATGACAGTGAGGAAGAGTTTTTACCCTTGCTTGGCAAGGAGGGGTATCAACCTGCAGAAGAAAAATACAGCACTACTTTTATAGCGGGTGTTTTACTGGCGATAGCGGGTTATTTGTTGTTGCCTTATTTAGGTTATGAAGCCGGTGCGCAATTTATTGCGGCAGAATCTGATATTGGGTTTATTAAAGATTTTCAGGAATGTTTGGCTAGCAATGAAATTGCAGGTGAGGTGTTTAAATTATTTTTAGCATTTGATGCATTAATTACGACCGCAGCATTTTCAACTCGCGTGTCAGCTAGGCAATTTGAAGCAGTGGCAAATAATATGAAGAGCCTGGTAAAAAAACCGAGTTGTTATGATGTCGCTGCTGTGACTTTAGGCTTTGGTTCGAGTATATCCAATGCCGTATTAACTTGGTTGCACTTATCAAGCTACAGTATTCAACATCGACCTGAAACTGCGTTGCAAGCATTTAAAAGTCTACCGAAATATTTTGCCACAGGTGCAAAGTGGGTTGCGCCAATTGCTTGGATATCGCCTATGCTCAACAACATCCCTTATATAAAAACTGAGCTGTTGAATGACTTCGCGCTGGCAGCGTTCTATCCAGAATTACGTATTGGTTCATGGTTACCGACCCGTGAAGAAAAACCCTTGAGTGGGCGTATTGGTATAATTTCTTCACGCCTGTTTATGATGCCTTCCAAGGCATTGCAAACGCGACAAATCACCAATGGCAAGCTGATGCGTTTTGCGTACCATGCGCTCGTCACAATTTATCTCAACATTAAATATGATGAAAATGCTGACCTCAATCGCCGCGTTTTGGAGACTCTCAAAAATCGCTTTGCGTCGCCCAGTGAAAAAATAATCGATTTGGTTAAGCACTTTGCTGATCAGCATGCAGTGTTGCTAAGCTTTCAAGAAGATCACTGGGGTAAACAAGTGCCGCGTGCGCTAGTGGAATTTGTATCGGCTTTATCAGCACGTTTTACCGTGGATGTTGGTAATGTGACTGGGCAATGGGTTTTGCAAAAAATACGTGCGGGCGTCACTCCGGTTAAGCAGGCAGGCGGTGCTGGCACGGCAGCGGGTTCGATTGGTGCAACCGCAACGATTAGTCGATTAACCGGTGGGTCCTTATTTAATAGTATTTGGAATCGTGGTGTTTATATTTACAAAAGACCGTCTAGCTTAGTAGAGAAATTTTCATTAGGAGGTTATGTAAAAAGTTTTGGTTGGTTTGTAGTAAGCATCGTTTTTTCGTTAGGCCAAGCGTTTATTAATCAGTATTTGGCAGCCGTTTATATTGGTAAAAATGACACTAGTGCTGCAGCAAAGGGCACGGATGAATTTTTTATCGCAAGCGCGTTTATTGCGACCTATGCACTCGCTATTTATGGTTTTAATGAAGCGATTTCACACGATGTTTATGTAGACACCTTAAGGTTATTTGATGACCTTATTAAAAATAAATTACCGCCAGCTGATTTTTCGGATTCAGAGCTGAATGAATTGGTGGACGCATATAACCGGGTTTATGGTGCTAGCCTGGAGCATATCGAGGAGCCAAATGATCCCAGTTCAGCTCCTGCCAGCATGGGTAAGATCAATTAACCCTGCTTGGCGATAGAAGCTCGACAAGGTTACTAAAAGCGGCTAACATGCCCGGTTTATCTGCAGCACGGGGGATATACTGTTATGCGAATAATCGAAGAAGCGTTAACCTTTGATGATGTTTTGCTGGTGCCTGGACATTCCCAAGTCCTACCCAAAGATGTCGACCTTCGAACCCAACTAACCCGCCAAATTTCTCTTAATATTCCACTACTTTCCGCCGCGATGGACACTGTCACCGAGGCTGCCTTAGCCGTTGCGATGGCTGAAGAGGGTGGTATTGGGGTGCTGCACAAAAACATGAGCATCGAGCTGCAAGCCGATGAAGTGCGCAAGGTGAAAAAATTTGAAAGCGGTATTGTGACGGATCCAATCACAGTCTCGCCCATGACAACCATTCAAGAGCTGCTGGATATTACCGCAAAGTACCGTATCTCAGGCATGCCAGTGGTAGACGGTGAACAGTTGGTGGGCATTATCACCAGCCGCGATATTCGTTTTGAAACCGATTTTAGTCAACCAGTTGCCAGCGCGATGACGCCAAAAGAGCGTTTGATTACGGTGAATGAAGGCGCTAGTCGTGATGAAGTGATCGCAC
>CAYXLV010000050.1:0-10059 GCA_964465995.1 uncultured Coxiellaceae bacterium
GAAAAAAATGCTTATGCCGCAGGCGAAAATTATTTTCCCGATGCGATGCCGCCACAGCAATTTTATCAGCCGGTTGAACGCGGTCTAGAAATTAAAATTAAAGAAAAATTAGCTGCACTAAAAAAATTATCAAAAGACACTGCCAAAGGGTGAGCTTATGGATTTGTTAATTAAAGAATGTTTGGTCATCGCTGTCGGCGGTGCATTCGGTTCAGTCGCACGCTTTACTATCTCACGCATGATCGGGCAAGCATTACATCACCATGATTATCCTTGGGGAATTTTTGCGGTAAATGTACTGGGTTGCTTATTGGTTGGTTTATTGGCGGGATTTTTAATTCATCGCATGCAGGTTGGTCCATTGTGGCGGGCGGGTATATTAATTGGCTTTCTGGGCGGCTTTACCACGTTTTCTAGCTTCAGCTTGGATACCATTAGTCTCTTGCAAGCAGGGGATGCGGCCTTTGCGGTTGCCAATATTTTATTAACTTTGGTATGCTGCCTAGTCGCTACGGCCGGTGGTCTATTACTGACCAAATCACTGTTTTGATAATCACACTCTATATATAAGGAAAGCAGTATGCTTGATCCCAAATTACTTCGAAATGATGCAGAGCAGACCGCGCAACAACTACGCCGTCGTGGTTATGCGCTGGATATTGATGCTTTTAAGAAACTCGATCACGAACGCAGTGAATTACAACAAAAAACCCAAGCCCTCCAAGCCCACCGCAATAAAACCTCCAAACAAATCGGCATGGCCAAAGCCAACGGTGAAGACATCGAACCGATTTTAGCCGCAGTCGCCGATTTAGGTGACCAATTAAAACAAAATGAACAAGCACTCGATACGCTGCAGCAAAGCTTGCTAGCGATGCAATTGGATATTCCTAATGTATTAGATGCATCCGTGCCAGATGGAACGGATGAAAATGATAACCAAGAAATTCGCCGCGTGGGTGAGCCTAAGTCATTAGGGTTTACGCCAAAAGATCATGTGGATCTTGGTGAAGGGTTAGGTGGCATTAATTTTGAAAGAGCGTCTAAATTATCGGGGGCGCGTTTTATGGTATTGCAAGGTGACTTGGCGCGATTGCACCGTGCATTGGCGCAGTTTATGTTGGACTTGCATACGCAGCAACATGCTTATCAAGAAATGTATGTGCCATACCTGGTTAAAGAAAATGTTTTATACGGTACAGGGCAGTTGCCTAAGTTTCGTGAAGATCAATTTACAACCGCGGGTGATTTTGATTTAACTTTAATTCCTACAGCAGAAGTCTCATTAACCAATTGTGTGCGCGAAGAAATTCTTAACGGTGATGATTTACCGTTGCGACTTGTGGCGCAAACGCCTTGTTTTCGTAGTGAAGCCGGTTCTTATGGTAAAGACACGCGTGGTTTAATCCGACAGCATCAATTTGAAAAAGTGGAATTGGTGCAGATTGTTAAACCACAAGATTCATTTGCCGCATTGGAAGAGTTAGTTGGACATGCGGAGAAAGTATTGCAACTGTTGGAGTTGCCTTATCGAGTAATGGCCTTGTGCGCAGGTGATATTGGTTTTTCAGCAACGAAGACTTATGACTTAGAAGTGTGGCTGCCAGCACAAGCTTGTTATCGTGAAATCTCTTCTTGCAGTAACTGCGGTGATTTCCAAGCACGCCGGATGCAAGCGCGTTATCGTGATAAGCAAATGCAGAAACCCGCCTTAGTGCATACTTTAAATGGTTCTGGTTTAGCCATTGGGCGTACACTAGTCGCCGTAATGGAAAATTATCAAGATGCGGATGGTCATATTGCAGTGCCGACAGTATTGCAGCCGTATATGAATGGACTGACGATCATAAAAAAAACGCCACACTCACTGGCGCAAGTATGACGTAAAAAAGAAAATCGGTGTTTTTTTATACGTGCGGATTAGGCAACGACTGTTAAGTTAGGATCATGCGTTTCTTGTGGAGCCCACGCAAAGACAACAGTGTGATCCTTAATTGTTTCAAACAGTTTTTTCGATTTTGCAGGGTTCACCGCAAAACATCCCCAACTGCGACCAACACGACCATGTTCTTTTACAAATGTTGGTGAAGCATACCAAGCTGGGTGGAATTCAATCGCCCGAGCAAATGCATTGTTGTTAATGCCTTTTTCTAAGCCTTGTACTTTTAGTGATAAGCCATGATCACCGTGGAAAAGATAGTCAGTGGTGTAAACACCTAAAGATGACATATCAGTACCCGGTCTATTGGAAAAACGTACGCCGCGATATAAACCTGAATTTTTACCATTGGCTACACGCATATTCATAATGGTTTTACCGGATTTTAAATCAATTACCCAAAGTCGTTTGTATTTGGATGGCATTGATAAATCGATAACGGTTAAAAGATTTTTATTACCGACACTACCGCGAGCAACTGCCCATTTATAACCGTCTAAAGCATCGCGTAATGCTTTGGCCTTTAGGCGAGGGTTATTTTTTAAAATGGTATTAAACTCGGCTGTTGAAATCACTTGATTAGCACTAGTGACTGAGTTAGTAGCAGTGTGTGTTAATGGCGAGCTCACTAAGTTTGAGTTGGCATAGGCGCAAGCACCCATTAATAGACCCGTTACTAACATCATTGGTTTAATATACTTGTTCTTCATCTTATGTACCTCTTTTCTTTTTTTTTATATACAAATCCATTCTGAAATTGTCCTGTGCACTTCCAGTGAGTTGGTAAATTTGAGGGAAAAATCTTTTTTCGCTGGCTCGGGGTCCATCGATTGAGCTGCTTACCGCTTGTACGTACTGTACATATGCCAAGCATTATATCGAACTGTTCAAAAAAAAGCCAGAAATAATCGATCTTTTAACTTGCTGATAATACTATAAAAATAGGGGTATTTGAAAATTAATTTATTTTTTTGCGGAAAAGTAGGGTGGGTTTTGGGGCTGGTTTTGGCTGAATCAAGCACTTAGTTATATATCTATAAAATAGATACCATATATCCAATAATTCGATTTATAGAACCCCGAGCTTTAGTAAAAATTACGTATAGTTTTTACTAAATATCTGTGATTAAATGCGCGCCGATATTAATACAGATTTGAGAGGATTTCATGCAAAACCAACTTAAGTGGTTAGCTTTAGCGCCACTAGCATTACTGACCGGCTGTGCTTCTATTACTGAAGGCACGCATCAAACCGTATCGGTAACGACAGCGCCAGTTAAAGGTGCGCATTGTAAGTTATCGAACAGCAAAGGCACTTGGTATATCAAGCAAACGCCTGGTTCTGCCAAGGTGCACCAAGCTTATGGTGAGTTAACAGTGGCTTGCAGAAAACCAGGCTATGCGAAAGCAACTCGTAAGGTTTTTTCACACACAAAGGGTATGGCGTTTGGTAACGTTGTCTTTGGTGGTGCGATTGGTGCCGGTATTGATGCAGCCGATGGTGCGGCTTATCAATATCCAAATGATATTTTGGTGACTATGCATCGTCGCGGTCATCATCATGCAGTGCGTAAGCATGCTCATAAAGCTGTTCCTGCGAAACCAGCAATGGCTGCTAAAGCGAAAGCGTAATTTTATATTGCAAAAAAAAACCGGGTACTAGCCCGGTTTTTTTTGTTCAGCAGTCATTTTAGTTACGGCTGCCGCCTGCAAAAGCAGACAAGAGATTCAATAAGCTCACAAAGAGATTAAAGATAGCCATATATAAGGTAATGGTTGCCATAATATAGTTACGCTCACCACCATTAACCACTTGGCTTGTCATATAAAGAATATATGCCGAAGAAATTAATACAAAAGCGGCTGAAACTACCAGGCTTAACATCGTGAGGTTAAATAGCATAGCGCCAACACCAAGGATAAAAGCCCCAATAATTGCAATCGCAATAAACCCACCTAAGTAGCTGAAATCTTTCTTGGATACCAACACATAGCCTGATAAGCCTAAAAAGATCGCGCCCGTGGCACCTGCTGCTGTAGATACCAGCTGCGCACCGTTAGAAAAACCGTGGATAGTCAGATTAAGGATTGGGCCAAGTGCATAACCCATAAAACCAGTAAAGAGAAAGATAGCGAGTAAGCCCCAAGCGCTGTTGCGTAGTGAGCTTGTTAAAAAAGAAAGTCCGAACATGCCAATCAAAAGTACAATAAAGTTCATTGGCTTAGCATTAGTCATCATGGCTAATCCGGCCATTGCTGCGCTAAAAATAAGGGTTAAACCTAATAGTAAGTACGTGTTTCGCAGCACTCGGTTGATTGACAATGCTGAATCATTGGCTTTCACTGCCGTGATATTTTGTGGTCGCATAAAGTGTCCTCTGTGTATATGTTGTACAAAAACCAGAAGAATTATACCAGGATTCAGTAAAGTATTTCTATTTTGGTCATATCAGATATATACTACAGCCCAGCTAGCAAGGAAGCAGCACGGAGAGATGGCAGAGCGGTTGAATGCGGCGGTCTTGAAAACCGTTGAGGGTAACTCCCTCCCAGGGTTCGAATCCCTGTCTCTCCGCCACAATGTATGGACGCATTAAGATTGGTTTAATAAGTATGGGGTGAAGCGTGATTAATGTAATGCTGGTTGATGACCATGATTTGGTTCGAACAGGTATTAAACGCATCCTTGATGACGTTTCCGGTATTAAAGTTGTGGCAGAGGCCCGCACCGGTGAAGAAGCTGTTAAGTTAGGAAGACAATTACAACCACACGTCGTGTTAATGGACGTGAAAATGCCAGGGATCGGTGGCTTTGAAGCAACCCGCAAATTGCTCCGCATCAATCCCGACATGAAAGTTCTTATTGTCACTATTTGTAATAACGATTTATACCCGGCAAGATTGCTCCAAGTTGGCGCCGCTGGTTACTTAACCAAAGGAGCCACCATGGAAGAAATGGTGCAAGCCATTCGCGCAGTCCATGCAGGGCAACGTTATATCAGTCCCGAAATCGCGAGTCGCTTGGCGTTTAAACATGTCAGCGACAGCCAAGAATCACCATTTGAAAATCTCTCTGAGCGTGAATTGCAAGTCATGCTGATGATTACCATGGGTATGAAAGTACAAGAGATTGCGGACAAACTTTGTTTAAGTCCGAAAACGGTGAACAGTTATCGCTATCGTATATTTGAAAAATTAAATGTCAAAAACGATGTTGAGTTAACGTTGTTAGCGATTCGACATGGCTTGGTTGAGTCGGAAGAAACCAAAGCGGGTCAAGAATAATTGCTCTAAAAGATAAGGCGCTTTCGCTCCCGAATAAGCCAGGTGTCTATCGCATGTTAAATGCGGCCGGCAAAGTGCTGTACGTTGGCAAAGCCAAAGACCTTAAAAAAAGAGTTACCAGTTATTTTCGTTCCAAATTGGATTCGCCGAAAACCGCGGCACTGATGTGTCAAGTGGAAGACTTTGAAGTCACTATCACGGGTAGTGACAACGAAGCCTTATTACTTGAAGCGAATTTAATTAAAGAATACAAGCCACGTTACAATGTTTTATTTCGTGACGATAAATCTTATCCATATTTATATTTAAGCACCCAACATGCGTTTCCACGTTTAGACTATCATCGCGGTATAAAATCAAAACCCGGCCGCTATTTTGGTCCTTACCCAAACGCCGGCGCCGTGCGTGAAAATTTGGCCATGATCCAAAAATTATTTCAGTTACGCCAATGCAGTGATTCTTTTTTTAGTCATCGCACGCGACCTTGTTTGCAATATCAAATCAAACGTTGCACAGCGCCTTGTGTCGATTATGTCAGTGAAGCGGATTATGCGGAACAAGTGCGACACGCCATTTTATTTTTAGAAGGCAAAAATTCACAAATCATCGCGGATATCACTCAAAAAATGGAACGTGCGTCGCACGCGCAAGAATATGAGCAAGCTGCCATATACCGTGATTTAATGATTCGATTACGCAAACTACAAACCCAACAATTTATCACCGGTGATAAAGGCGACATTGACATTATTGCCGCTGCAGAAAAAGCCGGCCAAATTGCCGTTGCGATTTTATTTGTAAGAGCCGGGCGCGTAATTGGTAACAAAGCGTTTTATCCCAATATTCCACCAGGCACGACACCTCAGCAAGCCTTAGCTGAATTTATACCACAATATTATTTAAGCCCATTACGCGGTGATGCTGTCGTTGAGCGCATAGTGGTTGCCGAAGCTTTACCGGACCGTGCGTGGATGCAAAACGCCTTACAAGAAAAGTTAGGTAATAAGTTGCAAATCACCGATCGCAAACTAGCGCAATACAAACGCTGGCAATCGCTCGCGCAATCCAATGCCAATTTTTCATTGGCACAACATATCGCGGCTAAAAATAATGTCAGCATGAAACTTGAAGCATTACAGTCAGCATTGCGATTACCCAACCCAATTCAGCGCATTGAATGCTTTGATATTAGCCATACGCTGGGTGAAGCCACGATTGCATCATGTGTGGTTTTTAATGAAGAGGGCGCTGCCAATAAAGATTATCGTCAATTTAATATTAAAGATATTACGCCCGGTGATGATTACGCCGCAATGCGACAATGCTTAACACGTCGCTATACCCGCTTAAAAGAAGGCGATGCCAAGCTGCCTGACTTAATTATTATTGATGGCGGCCTTGGTCAGTTACGTCAAGCCGCGGATGTATTAGAAGAGCTGCAGGTTAGTGGTGTTACTCTAATGGGTGTTGCAAAAGGCCCAGCACGCAAAGCAGGCGCGGAAAAATTATTAATCTGGCCAAACAAGCAACCGATTGAGTTGGCATCCGATCATTTGGCGCATCATTTAATTCAATTTATCCGTGATGAAGCGCATCGTTTTGCGATTACGAAACATCGCGCCAAGCGCGCCAAAGCACGCAAGCAATCCCCCTTAGAAAATATTGAAGGCGTTGGCCAAAAGCGACGCCGTGAGTTGCTTAAATACTTTGGTGGCTTACAAGAATTGATTAAAGCGAGTCCTGCTGATATTGCCAAGGTGCCTGGCATTAGTGAGTCTCTGGCCAAGCGCATTTATGATGCATTGCACTAAAATGCTGACTGGTGTCGACCGATTTGATCACGTACAATCTAGCGCATGAATACACCGATCTTTTTAACATTGATTCGAATCTTGGTGATCCCCGTGATCATGGTGATCTACTTTTTTCCAGCCAGTTGGGCGCACCCTGTCAGCGCCATTTTATTTACCTTAGCAGCAATCACAGATTGGTTAGATGGTTACTTAGCGCGCAGCATGCAGCTAGTCACCAAGATCGGTGCCTTTCTTGATCCAGTGGCTGATAAATTGTTGGTAGCCACCGTTTTAGTCTTAGTGATAAGCGCCTATCACATGTCTTATTTAGCGATTCCCGCAGCCATTATTATTGGTCGTGAAATCGCCATTTCTGCATTGCGAGAATGGATGGCTGAAATTGGCAAACGCACCAGCGTTGCCGTTAGTTTTATTGGCAAGGTAAAAACAGCTGTGCAATTAGTCGCGCTGATTCTTTTATTGTGGTGGCAGCCTGATGCACAAACTTGGATTTTAGTGTTGGGTGCCGTGTTCCTGTATATTGCCGCCGTTTTGACACTATGGTCGATGGTTGTTTATTTAAAATTAGCATGGCCAAATCTCGTGCAAAAATAGCCGCTTGTTCAATATTAAATCTAATTAAACTGTTTTTTTAATTAAGTATTAACACCTTACTTGACAATTCATCTAGAAAAGTAATAATACGCACTCTTTGTAGAAAAGCAGGCGCGGGAATAGCTCAGTTGGTAGAGCACAACCTTGCCAAGGTTGGGGTCGCGAGTTCGAGTCTCGTTTCCCGCTCCAAATATGCTAAGCGGCATTGCTGCTTTTTTTTTTGGCTGGGTGGCAGAGTGGTTATGCAGCGGCCTGCAAAGCCGTGGACGCCGGTTCGATTCCGACCCCAGCCTATCAATGCAAATTATGGATGCCTGCCCGGGTGGCGGAACAGGTAGACGCAAGGGACTTAAAATCCCTCGGGGGCAACCCCGTGCCAGTTCGATTCTGGCTCCGGGCACCATAAATACGTAGATGAATCTCCAATAACTCAACAATATTATTCCTAACTGAACAAATGCGAAAGAAAGCAGTGAAGGCTTTAATTGGTGCGATGGTTATCGATAATAGATGCTATGGCGATCCTGGGGATGATTACGAAATTCCTAAAAACTTTGTTATAAACTTTTGGCTTGGGAGGTTTGCATTAAAGGAGGAGCGAGCAAAGATAGAGAAACATAAAGAATATTAAATTACTCACAACGAGAGCATAGAAAGATCGGCATTAGTAAAGTACAATCCCGCTCATTTCCTACAGTATAGGGCCATCCCAATCCCACAAATATAAAGACCTAGCACGCCAAGGAGGCAAAAGTAATGATTACTGAACAGCAACGTCAAGCAGCACTCCAAGATTTACAGCGCAATCCCAAAGACACGGCATCCAGCTGGGTTATGTGTCAGTACTACTTTGAAAAACAACAGCCAGATCAATCGCTGCAATATATTGCCAATATCATTGGTTCTGCAGCAGATAGTAAGCAACTGGTTCAACTGTTTAACGTAATTTATAATTTTTTAGACAAATCCTTGAGTAAGAGCAGTTCTTATTGCTATTTATCCAATGCACAAAAGCAGTGCGTGCTTCATTTTATAACGTTGTTAGGTCAGCTCAGGGAAAAAAAGGGTGATATTGGTAATTGGATGACGCCCAAGACACCAAGCTTTAATGCCTTAAGTAAGTGGGTTGCTGAAGATGCAGATGCTTTGTATAAGTTAGGGCGTCTTTACTATGACCAAAAATCTCCAAGCTCTGACGAATTAAAGACAGCATTGCAGTTTTTAATACCTGCTTATGAAAAGAGTCGGAGTGATTATACAGCCAATTTAATCGGTTGTGTTTACGATGACTTACAAAATGGTGAACAGGCAATTTGCTATTTTCAAAAAGCAAGTGACCTTGGCAGTTATGCGGCGAGCTATAACCTAGGATTACAGTATCATTTTGCCAAAAGCGGTATTAAAGAGAATCTTGAGCAAGCCGTGCATTTTTACCAAAAAGCAATCAATCAAGTAGGCTATGGTAACACTTATCCAAAGGCAGATTATCAGTTAGGGCGTTTATTTCTTAAGTGTCACGAGAACAAATTAGAATTTAGACAGCATTATAATCCGACTAAATCATCATTACTTTTATGCAAAGAACATTTTAAAAAAGCCGCCGATAACAACCATGCAGCAGCAGCTTTTGAGCTAGGCAAACTCCACGAAAAAGAAAATAACTCAACGGATGCTGAAAAGTATTATTTACTTGCTGCTAAGCAAAATCATGTTGATGGTCAAATTCACTTGGCCTTATTATTTCAAAAACAAAAAAAATTCTTAGAAGCGCAAACTTGGCTAGTCAAAGCAGTTGATTCAGGTAGCACTAAAGCGAAATTTCATATTGGTCATAACCACCTTGAGATGGGTAATTCCAAACTAGCATTGAAAAATATAATGGCGGCTGCAGAGAAGGGTAGCCAAGACGCCAAAGCAAAATTAAATCAAGCACCACTTGCAGGTCTATATAGCGTTTATCAAGCATTACCAAATGAAGAGTTTGAGGTAATGTGGCAAAAGATATTGCCCTTCCAGCAGCTACAAACAAAGCTAGGATATGCCTTTAAAGATGCCAAATGGCTAGTACAGGCCCTTGACCGACGAATTAATCCATCAACAAAAGAAGCTGCATTCCAACCACTAGAATTTTTAGGTGATGGTTTTCTCAGTAGCGCGATCCGCCAAGCCATCTTCGAACAACGACCTGCTGATTGGACTACTGATAGAATGGTAAGAGCTACCGAACAACTTATCAAAAATGACACCGTATTATTCAAAGTCGCTCAACAACTTGACCTTGCCACATTAATTTTGCGAGACCAGCATGAACAGCAACACTTAATGACCAATAAAATGCAAGTTGATGCAATGGAAGCGTTAATTGGTGCGGTAGTAGAAGATAATAAAGGTGCTCAACATGGAGAAGAGTATCAAGCCGCAAAAAAC
>CAYXLV010000051.1:0-9926 GCA_964465995.1 uncultured Coxiellaceae bacterium
GTCATTGAGCTTTCGCTAATATCAAGCGCTAATGTGTGCGAATAGGTCAGTTGTTCTAGTGCCTGTTCTATTTGCGTAGCAGTGTAGTACTTGCCAGTTTTAATGGCAAAACCAACGCATTGCTCTTGTGCATTTTTAAGTAATAGATCAATGAGAACGGCATGCTGTGCCTTGGTAAGTTGTGGGTGGTTAAAAAAGATATTTAACAAACCAAGATTGATCTTCGATAAATGGAGGTTGGTGATGGGTGATTGAAAGATTAATCCGGCTGGATCAAGTTTAGTTTTTACGCCACTTCCTAAATCTAGTGCATATTGCAAAATGGTATTTAACTGTTTAAGCAATGGAGTGATAGTTTCACTACTATTTGGCGTTGATTGAGGTGTTGACCACGCAGTGATGTTGTATAAAAAAGCCTGCTTAACCTGAACAGTAATGGTATTTTTATCAGCAGTAATAAGGTGCTCAAGCACAGTACCTGGTAATTCGTTTGATTTTTTACAATCAAAAATTAAGTCATCGCTGCTCCAGTACAAAGGACTTTGTTTAATAGAGGTGGTTGCATAAGCCTCGATAATGCGAACGGTGTTAGCATTATCAACCACTAGCGCACAACCGTTAAGATTATAGTTCGCGTCATGTTCAGCAATTAAGCCTGCACTTAAACTAAAGAGTCCTTTAGTCAGTGCTTGTGCTTTGCCGTAGATGCTGCTCTGGTTAAAGTGCACGAGTAGAAGGTCAAAAATGCCTACATGCAGCTTTTCTCGAATAAAATATTTCAATAAGCGCGTAAAGACCGGGTAATCGCTGATTTTTTTCAGGTGAGCTTGGTACTCTTCTGGCACTATAACATCATCTAGCCCTACATTATCTTTTGTGGTGAGATCAGCAAGATAGATAAACTGCTTGGGTTGCTGCTGATTAGGTTTTTGGTGTATTTCAGCAAGCAAATGCACTGGATCAGTTTTGATTGAAGGCGAGTCCGCTAACATAAAACCGCCTCGCAACAGATCTTTTTGACTTTGTTGCAAAAACGCCGAAATAGCGGTTAAAGCACGTAGAGTCTCAGTTTGGTAATGGACCGTTTGTAAGGTAGCCACAGCATGTGGCATTGAATTCACGCAAATGTGCCGCATCTCATCTAAGCTGAATTGCCGTATTATTTCTGGTTCACCCATTGGTGCATTAATCCTTTGTTAAAAACTGGCTTTCATTTTCTTCGTTCTGATTAATTTGCAGAGGGTCGTCGGCTTTATCAGGCTCATCAGTTAAAGTAAAAATTGTCAGCGAACGAGTATCCTCACGTGAGGGATAAAAGGCGTAAATTGAATAACTACCCGCCAAAACACCAATCAATAAAAATAAATACTGCCACAACCACACTTCGTCTTTATATTGTTGCAAAGTTTCAATATTCGGATCATTAGCTGCCGTCAGATTACCTTGCAGCAGACCAATCAATTTAGTCATTGATGCAATAGCAGCGGCGCCTAAACTGCCAGCAGTGATGGAGACAAAGTATTGCAGCCATTGATAGAGCGTTGGTGAATAGTCTTTAATTAGCGTGAAAAACTGGTTATGGCTAGGATTAATATCAGCGTCATAATCTCGGCGGTTTTCTTCAGCGATAGTATTTTGTCGGGCGATATTAAAACAAAGGCGACTGCGTAGCACCACTTCACTGCTTGCGGCTAGTAGACCACCACCTGTAAAACAAACGCCCGATACCCAAGCGAGTTCGGTTAATGTCGGTACCGTATTAAAGTCAATGCCTAGATCCGGTGTCGTTTTAATGCCAAAAAGCAGCGCTAAACTACCAAGCGACATCGCAAAACCGCCAAATTTAATTGTTGTTTCTAAAAAGCGAAACTGGCGAATAATAGGTAGGGAGGCAAATGCTGTTAAAAAAGACACACCAAAGGCGCCTAATACGGGTGGCCAACTGGCTTCGAATAAATTAGAGAGTGAGTAAATGAGTTGAGGATCATTACCCTCTTTTAAACGTAATAAAATATTGGCGACCACTGCAGTAGGCCCAAGGTGCGTGAGCCCTAATTTAAAGCCCAAACGAAGCGCATTAAATATTTCATTTTTTAAGGGCACGGGTGGTTTTTTTAAGTCATCCAGGGTAAACCGTTCACTGCTTGTTTGCATCAGTAGCGGCTCTACATCTTCATCCTCCGTGATTGGTAGTTCTGGTGAGTGGCTATGTGCCTCCGCATAAAAAAATTTTTCAAAAAGATAAATCACAGCATCAAGACTCATACCCAGTCCAGTGTTAAGAAGCACTAAAATAGGTAGCATGCTGTAACGAAGCACGTTGCCGCCAGCGGCTCCTAACTCCTCATAGACGTCTGGATGTTGCTCTAACCAAAGCAACGTGGTTATGGTGGACCAAGTAAAAAAGAAAACGCCGCTAGTCACGATGTGATGTTCAGCGACAAAGTCGAGGGTTTTGTTAATGCGTCTGTTAGTGGTTGATAAGCAACCACCAGGGTTCAAGTCTGGATTCGGTTTCATGGATAAAAGTCCTTAAAAAAATACGCAGCTAAAAATAGCTGCGTATTGTGAATAGTGGTTATGCTTTTATTAATGCAATTTTATAAACTTTGCACCCAGCGCTGTGGCTTTGGCTTGTTGATCAGATTGAAAAGGTTGGGTGGCCACAAAAGTTGCTGGTGGCGCGATATCGTTAGCCACATAGCGGCAGGTTAGCCGGCCGTTAATAATGGTTGGTTGAATACAGTTGCGAGAATTATTAGTGCATAAACGTCGAAAGCCAGGAGTTTTTAATGTTTTGCCAGAGCGGGTTTTTCCTTGAAAGGTATAAACTTGGCCATCCGTTGCGGTGGAGGTATTTTGATTGCCTTCAGGGCAGTAAGCCACATATTCATTAGTTGCGAGAGCAGCGGCGCTGGTCGCAAAGCAGGTGGCTGCTAGAAATAAAGCGAATGTGAATGATCTTGCTTTCATAGATTTTCTCCATTTGAGTTGTAAAGGATAATAAATTAGGACTTTGGTCAAATTATATCCAGATTTACCATAGATACTATCGGAAATTTAATGTGTTCATCGTAGGATATAGCTTACAATGACATTCATCTTGAGCCAAGTAAATTACACCTTATAATAGACAGCTATGCCCACACACCATTTACACCGATTGCTCCACGACTTGCTAGATAATTTATCAGCTTATCCCAATATTGAATTCCAGTATCTGACTAATGACAGCCGAGCAGTCACTCCCGGCAGTTTATTTATTGCCACACCTGGTTTGACGGTGGATGGTCGTGATTATATAACGGCGGCGATCGAGCAAGGTGCAGTCGCTGTTCTTTATGATCCTGATCCGCCAACAACGCTACACCTTGCCGCCAACATTCCGCTTATTCCTATCCCCCACTTAACCAATTTACAAAGCCAACTTGCAGCGCGTTTTTATAACCAACCAACCGCAAGCGTCACCACTATTGGTGTGACCGGCACTAATGGTAAAACATCATGCACCCAATATATCGCGCAAGCTTTAGCGAGCCACCAACAACGTTGTGCCGTGATCGGTACCAATGGTTTTGGTTTTTTACCGAATTTGCAAAAAGCTTTGCACACCACGCCGGATCCAATCAAGTTGCAACAACACTTGGCGCAACTGCAGCAACAAGGCGCAACGGCTATTGCGATGGAAGTGTCATCACACGGTTTGGATCAACATCGCGTGGATGGTATTGATTTTACTATTGCTGTTTATACGCAACTATCACGCGACCATCTTGATTATCACGGCACCATGGAGCATTACGCTAAAGCCAAAGAACGTCTTTTCCAAATGCCGGGTTTGCAATATGGCATTGTAAATTTAGATGATGAATTTGGCAGAACTCTTGCGGCGCGTTATCAAACACACTACAACATGATCGGTTACACCACGCAGCCAGGTAAGCTAATGGATGAGTCTCTGCCAGTCATCCAGGCAACTCATATTGACGTGACAGCGGATGGTTTTAAGATTGCGGTTGCAACACCTTGGGGTAAGGGCGAAATAACCACGCAATTGGTAGGGCGATTTAATATTAGTAATTTATTAGCGGTACTTGGCGTGCTCGGTGCTTTAGATATTCCATTGGATAAAGCGCTAACGTATTTAGCAACGATCCAAACCGTGCCAGGACGCATGCAACGATTAATTGCACCTAACCAACCGCAAGTCGTGGTGGATTATTCACACACACCGGATGCGTTAGCCAAAGCCTTACAAGCTTTACGCGAACATTGCCGTGGACAACTGTGGTGTGTCTTTGGTTGCGGTGGTGATCGCGATACCGGCAAACGTCCTGAGATGGCAAAAGTTGCAGAGCAATACAGCGACCAAGTGATCGTCACCAATGACAACCCGCGCACCGAGTCGCCAGAAAAAATTGCCGCGGATATCGCAGCGGGTTTTAAAAATCCACAATCCATTACCACCGAGCTTGATCGTGCGCGCGCTATTCATTACGCCGTCCGGTCGGCTGGGATGGATGATATTGTTTTAATAGCTGGTAAAGGACACGAACAGCAACAAATCATTGGCCGAGAAGCTGTTGCATTTAGTGATGTGCTGGAGGTGCAAAAATTATTTAACGCTTCGGCGCCAACGGGGTGTAACCCCCATTCAACTTAATAACCATTAGGATAAACATATGAAACTGTCACAAGCAGCTCAAGCATTAGGCGCTACACTTCAGGGTGATGATCAAACCTATACGGGCGTGAGTATTGATTCACGCACTCTGCAAGCAGGTGAATTATTTATTGCTTTGCGCGGACCTAATTTTGATGGGCATGATTATCTGCAGGATGCCGCTGACAAAGGTGCTGCTGGTGCTATCGTCAGTCAGGATCAACCCACCACCAAGCTTCCTGTGATTAAAGTGAATGACACACAACAAGCCTTAACCGACCTCGCGATTTACCAACATCAATGTTTCCCAGTACCGGCAATTGCGGTCACCGGCAGTTGCGGGAAAACCACAGTGCGTGCATTGCTAGACAGCATTTTTAGTCAGCTAGGCAAGACCTTGGCCAGTAAAAAAAGTTTTAATAATGAAATTGGTGTGCCGCTGACCTTGTTAGATTTGGATGCCAGTTATCAATACGCCGTTTGTGAATTAGGTGCCAATCATGTCGGTGAGATTGCGCGGTTGACGCATATGGTCAAGCCCACGGTGGCGATCATTACGATGGCAGCACCAGTGCATATCGAAGGCTTTGGTAGTTTGGAAGGTGTGGCATGTGGCAAAGGCGAGATATTTCAAGGTTTGCCAGCGGATGGAACCGCGGTGATCAATCATGATGATCAGTATGCTGATTATTGGCGCAAGTTAGTTGGATCAAAAAAAATCATTACATTTGGGTTGTCTGCGGGCAGTGATGTTAGTGCAACTGATATTGAATTTACGAGCAACAGCATGCCACGTTTTCAGTTAGTCACACTACAAGGTGCAGTGGCCGTGCAATTAAATTTAATGGGTGAGCACAATATTATGAATGCATTGGCAGCGGCTGCAGCTGCGCAGGCGTTTAACTGTCCATTAGAAAAAATAAAATTAGGTTTGGAAGCCACTACGGCTGTTGGTGGTCGCTTGGTTGAAAAGGTCGGTTTTGCCGGCGCGACGATTATTGATGACAGTTACAATGCCAACCCAGCTTCGATCAGAGCGGCAATTTCAATCTTAACCAGCCGCCAAGGCGATTCCATTTTAGTGCTTGGCGATATGTTAGAACTGGGTGAGCAACAAGACCAAATTCATCATGACATCGGTGTTGCCGCCGCAGAAGCTGGGGTTAAACAATTATTTTGTTATGGCGATTTAATGCGCCATGCGGTAAAAGCTTTTGGTCAAGGTGGTCAGCACTTTGCAAGTCATGCCGAACTGATTAATGCATTGAAGCCGTCACTCAATCAACAGGTAACGGTATTAGTCAAAGGCTCGCGTTCCATGCAAATGGAAAAAATTAGCAACGCTATTATGAATGAGGTCTAAAGAATGTTATTACTCTTAACGCAATATTTGTCACAATATTTCCATATCTTTCGTGTTTTTCAATATATTACTTTTCGCTCGATTATTTGCGCATTAACAGCCTTGCTAATTGCATTGATCTTTAGTCCAAAAATGATTCGACGTTTGGCTCAATTACAAATTGGGCAAAGTGTGCGTAGCGATGGTCCGCAATCGCACTTATCAAAATCGGGCACTCCAACGATGGGCGGCACGTTGATTTTAGTGGCGGTTGCGATTAGCACTTTATTGTGGGGTGATTTAACCAATCGTTATATATGGGTCATGTTATTTGTCACCTTGGGTTTTGGTGCGGTTGGCTGGGTTGATGATTACCGCAAAGTGATACAACGCAACAGCCGTGGTTTGCCTGCGCGTTGGAAATATTTATGGCAGTCAGTGATTGCGATGTTGGCAGTCAGTTTTCTTTACTATACGGCGACAGTACCCGCGGATACGCAATTGGTGGTGCCATTTTTAAAAAACGTGTTGCCAAATTTAGGCGCCTTGTATTTGGTGTTGGCGTATTTTGTGATTGTGGGTAGTAGTAATGCCGTGAATTTAACCGATGGTTTGGATGGCTTGGCTTTGTTACCCACCGTGTTAGTGGCAATGGCTTTAGGCGTGTTTGCTTATATCTCCGGTAATGTGTATTTCGCTAAATATTTAGCCTTGCCGTTTGTGCCAGGTGCAGGTGAGGCAGCTGTATTTTGTAGTGCAATTGCCGGCGCTGGTTTGGGTTTTCTGTGGTACAACGCTTATCCGGCACAAGTGTTTATGGGGGATGTCGGTTCTTTAGCATTGGGTGCAGCACTGGGTGTGATAGCAGTGATTGTGCGTCAAGAGTTGGTGTTGTTTTTAATGGGCGGTATTTTTGTAGCGGAAACCGTTTCTGTGATTTTGCAGGTGGGTTATTTTAAATTATCTGGCGGCAAACGTATTTTTAAAATGGCGCCGTTGCATCATCATTTTGAATTAAGCGGTTGGCCGGAGCCAAAAGTGATTGTGCGCTTTTGGATTGTTACAGTGGTATTGGTTTTATTGGGTCTAGCCACTTTAAAGCTGCGCTAGTGTTATTGGCGAGAAAGGAAAACAAATGATGTCGCAGCAAAAGTTGGTTGTAGGCTTAGGCAAAACGGGTGTTTCTTGTGTGCATTATTTAAAGCAGCAAGGTTGTGATGTAGCCGTTGTGGATAGTCGGGCAGAGCCGCCGGGTTTGGCTGAAATTCAACAAGCATTTCCAGAGGTGCCAATTCAATTAGGTCCTTATACGGATACGCTATTTAATAATGCTGCTGAGTTGGTGGTGAGCCCAGGTGTTTCTTTAAAAGAACCGGTGTTGGCGCAAGCGATTGCACGCGGTGTGCCAGTGGTGGGTGATATTGAAATTTTTGCAAAAGTTGCACAAGCACCGATTATTGCGATCACAGGTTCCAATGGTAAAACCACGGTGACGACCTTGGTGGGTGAGGTGATCAAAGCCGCGGGTTATCAAGTGCAAGTGTGCGGCAATATTGGTACGCCGGTGTTGGATTTATTAAAAGAACCGGTGCCAGATTTTTATGTATTGGAACTGTCTAGTTTCCAATTGGAAACCACTGCTTCATTAAAAGCCAAAGTGGCAGTGCTTTTAAATATTAGTCCGGATCATATGGATCGCTATGCTGACTTGGCAGAGTACTTGGCTGCCAAACAACGCATTTATCGAGATTGTGATACGGCTGTTGTGAATGCTGATGAGCCAGAGACTTGGGCCAATATCACAGCGCACAATATTGAAGCGTTTACTTTGCAAGCGCCTCGCGACCAGCAATTTGGTTTATTGCCGCAACAGCAGGCACTCATGTTGGCGCATGGTCAAACACCTTTAGTCGCTACTAACGATTTAAAATTACAAGGTCAGCACCACTGGCAAAATGCATTGGTGGTGTTTGCAATAGCGCACGCCTTAGCTATTCCGCATCAAGTGACAACGCAGGTGTTAAAGGATTTTCCAGGGATGACGCATCGGTGTCAGTGGGTGGCTAATAAACAAGGTGCGGATTGGTTTAATGATTCGAAAGGCACGAATGTAGGAGCGACGATTGCCGCATTAACAAGTTTGAGTCAGGCCCAACAGGGGCGGTTGATTTGGATTGCCGGTGGTCAAGCCAAGCATGCCGATTTATCGCCACTGCAAGCTGCGGCCAAACAGTATGTCAGTCACGCCATATTATTAGGTGAGGATGCGCCATTAATTGCCAAGCAGATTGCCAATGAGGTGCCGCTGACTATGGTGGATTCTTTGGAGGAAGCGGTGCGTTTGGCGGCGAGTTTGGTAGCTGCGCATGACCGAGTGTTGTTGTCACCGGCTTGTGCTAGCTTTGATATGTTTCGCAATTACGAACATCGCGGTGATGTTTTTATGGCGGCGGTTAAAAATTTATAATCTTAGTATTTGCTTGGGAAAAGCTTGGCGCTTTCGTTTGAATTTTGTATGCTAGCGCCCATGCCGACAGTGAAACAAAAACCCATTCCTTATATCTACGATCGTTGGATATTATTTATCTTCTTTGCTTTATTGGCTTTTGGCTTGCTGATGGTCTCTTCGGCATCGATGGTCATTTCTGATCGGCAATACGGTTTTCCTTTGCATTATGTGATTCGCCAACTGTTTTATATTGGTGCGGGATTGGGCTTGGCGTGGTTGGCAACGCGAGTGCCGATTAAGTTTTGGCAAAAATTTGCACCGCATTTATTGTTGGCCAGTTTAGTGTTGTTGGTGGCGGTGTTAGTGCCTGGCATTGGGCGCAGTGTCAATGGTAGTCGACGTTGGATTAACTTGGGCTTTTTTGGTTTTCAGGTGTCTGAAGGTGTGAAGTTGTGTGCGCTGCTGTATATCGCCAGTTATTTGCAACGCTTTCAAAACCAAGTGCGCACGGAATTAATTGGTTTTATTAAACCCTTGATGGTGTTGGGTGTTATTGCGGTGTTGTTATTGCTGGAGCCAGACTTTGGCACGGTGGCGGTGATTGCGGCAACGTTTATGGTGTTATTGTTTTTGGCCGGCGTCAGGCTTTGGCCGTTTACATTGTTATTTGTAATAGTGGTTGCTGCGATGGCGTTGATTGCGGTGTTATCACCGTATCGGATGGCGCGTTTAACAACCTTTTTAAATCCTTGGTATCACGCTTATGGGTCAGGTTATCAGTTAACCCAATCGCTGATTGCGTTTGGGCGCGGTGGTTTTTTTGGTGTGGGTTTGGGTAACAGTGTGCAGAAATTATTTTATTTGCCTGAGGCGCATACCGATTTTATTTTTGCGGTGCTAGGTGAAGAGTTGGGTTTATTGGGTGAATTATTGTTGGTGGGACTGTATGCAGTATTAACATTGCGTGTGGTGATGATTGCCAAGCAAGCACAACAAGCCAGTCGATTATTTCATGCGTATGTGGCTTATGGCATTGGTGTGTGGTTGGGTTTGCAGGCGTTGATTAATATGGGCGTGAGTACGGGCTTGTTACCAACGAAAGGACTGACTTTGCCTTTAAGTAGTTACGGTGGTAGTAGTATGTTGATCAACTGTTTGGTGATTGGCATTCTGCTGCGAATTGCTTATGAAGCGCGAGCGCCAGCGGGTATCGCTGCTGGATAATGCCTGCTGACTCCTCTATAATCCAGAGCTATGCCAAATAACACTATAAAAAAAGTCTTAATTGTCGCTGGTGGAACCGGCGGTCATATTTTTCCCGCATTAGCCGTCGCCCACTATCTTGATCAGCAAGGTGTTGCGATTCATTGGTTGGGTTCTCGAGCGGGTTTAGAAGAAAAAATTATTAGCGGTCAATTTCCCATCACTTTTATTTCTGTACACCGCATTCGCGGTAAAGGCTTACTAGCCAA
>CAYXLV010000052.1:0-9864 GCA_964465995.1 uncultured Coxiellaceae bacterium
TACTTGTGTGTATTTATTATAACGCGACCCGATCGCTAATTTTAGGAGATGCTGTTGGGTCCCGCGGTCATGGCCGCGGGACGACGGATGGACGGGCGGACCATCATCTCAGCACTATTTATGATAAACTGAGCTCAGTCTTAACAAGGTAGCTTTATGACAACACTCACCATACCACCGAAACACGAAGTCGCTAGCTTTGATGTGCACACCCAGAAAACTTTTACCGATGCCTGCCCCAATGAATTACCCGTCCCCGAAGGCGACCAAATTGTTGCTGAATTAAATGCACAGGCCGAAAAAGCCAGCATACGGTTGGGTGCGAAAGAAGCGCATCATCCTAACGCAATCTGGATTGCCAGTGACAAACAACCAGTGCTCAGCCCAGTAGCCGGTGACAATGTCGATGTTGCCTGGCCACCTCATTCCATTCCTGGCACCTTAGGCTTTGAGCTCCTCGATGGCCTGCCAAAAATAACCGAATATGACTACTACGTGTGGGAAGGTATTGAATTAGACATGCACCCTTATGGCGCTTGTTATCACGATCACGCGGAAAAACTCAGCACCGGTGCGATTGAATTTTTACAGTCCAAGAAAATTAGTACCGTTATTGTGGGCGGTCTGGCCACCGACTACTGCGTTAAAACCACTGCATTACAGCTCGCCAGAGCTGGCTTCCAAGTCATTATTAATTTAGCCGCCTGTCGCGGCATGACCGCAGTCACCGTTGATCAAGCCCTTAAAGAAATGCAAGCAGCTGGTATCATCATCGTAGAATTTGCTAACCAATTGACTAACCGCTCAGCATCATAAGGAATTAGCTTGGTTGATCAATCAAAACATTTTTATCACCTAGCTGGCAAAAACTCAGTCTTTCTTGCAATTATTATTGGCGGCTATCTTGCCAAACTGAGCTTTAACTTACTTATTGCCAGATGGTTTAGCGCTCCAGTGTATGGTGATATTGCTGTCCTGTTTAAAGTACTTGAATTTATTATTCCATTTGCGTTACTCGGCTCAAATATTACCACCATGCGTTTTATTCCAATTTATATCTTAAAAGACGATGACTCACGCTTATCAGGTTTTTTGCGCTGGAATATAAAAATTATTTTTTGGTCAGCACTCACTTTTCTTGTTATTGGCGCTATCGTTATCACGGCTATTTTAATAGCACATCACTTTGGTTTTCATAAATTTGACCGCATTCATCCTGTGATTGCTTTATTTTGGATGGTGCCAATGTATGCATTTGCAAAATTACTGGCGGCCATGTTAAGAAGCATTCAACAGTATTTATTAGCCATCATCCCCACTAAGCTCGGTATTTTTTTATTAGAAATTTTCTTTCTGCTTTGTTTTGCTCTTTTTATACCGGATCTCAGCTACCATTATATTCTAATCGCCTTTGGCTTAAGCTGCGCGATCATTATTGCCATTCAACTTTATGCGATCAACTTATACTTCCCCATTGAAACTTTGAAAAAAAAGCCACGCTTTGAATCAACAACCTGGCGCAATACCACCTCATCCATGATGGTAAGTGGTATTGTTTACAACGGCCTGATGGCAATAGACCTAGTATTATTGGAAATTTTTGGCACACACGAACATGAAGTCGCCTATTATGCTGCCGTTTTAATTATTACTAATGCTTTTTGGCTGCTGGATACTGCCACTAAAGTTTTTTTCAACCCGCAAGTCAGTTACTTACTACAAGCCAATGAAAAACCAAAACTGCAATCGCTCACTTCGCATTTAACACTTTATAAAACACTGATCTTATTACCGCTATGCGCACTCACCATCATTTTTAGCAAAGACTTACTCGCGTTTTTTGGTAGCACTTATATTCACGGTGAAATGGGGTTAATCATTATTAGCATTGGTTATGCTATTGCGATACCAATAGCACACTCTTCCTCACTGCTGCTATTTTCGGGACACCATCAAAAACAACTTTATCTTAATATCTTTATTTTATTGTTATTGATTGGGTTATCGGTGTTGCTGATTCCACCTTATCAACTCATCGGCGCAGCCTGGGCATTAGCCATCAGCCAGGTCACGATGTATGTGTTACAAATATTTTTAGTACGGCATGCCACCGGCATTAAAACTCTACATATTTGTTAAATGCACAACTATGCTTTTGCAAACAATAATTGCTGATCTTTATGCGTTACCAAAATAGTATCTCCGGGAGCAAATTTACCCGACAATATATCCTGCGCCAAAGGGTTTTCTAGATATTGCTGGATCGCACGCTTTAATGGTCGCGCACCATATACCGGATCGAAACCCACCTCAGTCAAATACTCTAGCGAGTCACCATTTAAATCAATATGATAATCTTTTTCTTTTAGGCGGTTTTTAATTAACTCAATTTGCACGCTGGCAATATCTCGCAACTGCTCTTTACCCAGCGAATGAAAAACTACCGCCTCATCAATTCGATTAATAAATTCCGGACGAAATTGTTGACTAACCACCTCCATGACGGCTTTTTTCATTGTCTCATAACTTTCACCGCGGAATTCTTGAATTAAATTTGAGCCTAAATTAGAGGTCATCACAATGACTGTATTGCGAAAATCCACTGTGCGTCCTTGACCATCGGTTAAGCGGCCATCATCTAACACTTGCAATAAAATATTGAATACATCGGGATGCGCTTTCTCAACTTCGTCTAACAAAATGACTGAATATGGTTTGCGTCGCACAGCTTCCGTTAAATAGCCACCTTCTTCGTAGCCAACATATCCTGGCGGCGCACCAATCAAACGCGCCACTGAATGCTTTTCCATAAACTCTGACATATCAATCCGTACCATTGCTTCTTCGGTATCAAACATAAACGCGGCCAAAGATTTGCATAGCTCTGTTTTACCGACACCGGTTGGGCCTAAAAACAAGAAAGAACCAATCGGGCGATTTGGATCCGACAAACCGGCACGGGAACGGCGAATAGCATTAGCAACAGCACTGACAGCTTCATCTTGTCCGATCACACGTTTATGTAAGGCTTCCTCCATACGCAGCAGTTTTTCTTTTTCACCTTCTAGCATTTTTGACACAGGTATATGTGTCCATTTAGACACGACATCTGCGATCTCTTCATCGGTGACTTTATTGCGGAGTAATTTAGTTTCTTTGGGCTGCGCTTCTGCGGCTTGCGCTTCTGCTAATTTTTTTTCTAACTCTGGAATTTTACCGTATTGCAACTCGGACATACGATTCAGGTCTGAAGCACGCCGCGCGGTTTCTAAATCTAAACGTGCTTGCTCTAACTCTTCTTTAATTTGCTGCGCACCTTGCAAAACAGCTTTTTCAGCTTTCCAAATTTCTTCTAAATCTGCAAATTCTTTTTCAAGGCTTTTAATTTGTTCTTCTAAATCGGCAAGGCGTTTTTTGGATGCTTCATCTTTTTCTTTTTTCAATGCTTCACGTTCGATTTTTAATTGGATTAAGCGTCTTTCTAAACGATCTAATTCTTCAGGCTTCGAATCCATTTCCATACGAATTTGACTGGCTGCTTCGTCAATTAAATCGATGGCTTTATCCGGTAAATTACGGTCTGTAATATAACGATGCGATAAAGTCGCTGCTGCTACAATCGCGGGATCAATAATTTCAACACCGTGATGCACTTCATAACGTTCTTTTAAACCACGTAAAATAGCAATTGTGTCTTCAACACTTGGCTGGTCAACTAATACTTTTTGAAACCGCCTTTCTAAGGCCGCATCTTTTTCAATATACTGGCGATATTCATCTAACGTCGTCGCACCGACACAGTGCAGCTCACCGCGTGCTAAGGCCGGCTTTAACATATTCCCCGCATCCATCGCACCTTCGGCTTTACCTGCACCTACCATGGTATGAATTTCATCGATAAATAAAATAATTTGGCCTTCTTGTTTTGCAAGATCATTTAAAACGGCTTTTAAACGTTCCTCAAACTCACCGCGGAATTTAGCACCTGCAATTAATGCGCCCATATCTAACGCTAACAGACGTTTATTTTTTATACCTTCTGGTACTTCACCATTCACAATACGCTGTGCTAAGCCTTCAACTATTGCTGTTTTACCAACACCTGGCTCACCAATTAATACGGGATTATTTTTAGTACGCCTTTGTAGCACTTGAATCGTGCGACGAATTTCTTCATCACGACCAATCACTGGATCAAGCTTACCCATTTCAGCTCGCTCGGTTAAATCAATCGTATATTTTTCTAAGGCCTGGCGTTGCTGTTCAGCACCAGGATCATTGACTGCTTGTCCACCACGCATTTTTGCTACCGCCTGTTGAATGTGTTGTTGATTGGCACCGGCCTTTAACAATAAGTCATGCAGTGCCCCGCGAGCTTCTAATGCAGCTAATACAAAAAGCTCAGAAGAAATGTATTGATCTTTATTTTTTTGCGATAACTTGTCGCAAATATTTAATAAACGACTTAGATCGCCAGATATATGCACCTCACCAGCCGTTGCGCCTTCCACCTTAGGAAGGCGTTCAATACTTTTATTTAATTCATCGAGTAGTAAAGGGAGATTGACTTTGGCTTGGGAGAGGAGGGGATAAACAGAACCTTGTTCTTGCTTGAGCAACGCCTGCATAACATGCACCGGCTCAATAAACTGATTATCATTGCCAACGGCTAATGACTGCGCATCAGCTAACGCCATTTGAAACAGGCTGGTAAATTTATCCATACGCATAATGCACTCCCACTTTTTTATTGTCCCTTATAACTATGATATGGGCTAATTCACCCATTTCAATAGCGCGATTGGTGATACCTGTAATGCCACTACCATTGTCCATCCTACTTGCGCTTAAATCAATTTATTCTTTTTTCCAGCAGTAACTACGGCTTCTCTAATCACAGAAAAGAGGGTAGAATCCTGCGTTTTTTACCCGGAGAAGACGATGAGATTCAAATCAGCATTGCTGGCAACCCTATTAATTCCAGCACTATTATTGGCTGGCTGCGCTAGCAGCACCGCCTTAAAACTTTCACAAAAGGACGAGGCGTCCATTCACGACATTAAAGTAAGTAAAAATATCAAAGCTCCTACCAAAATGGCATATATCGGTGGTGACTTTACTTATGGCAGTATGTTTGGCGTGGTTGGCGGCGCAATTGTTGCTGTCCAGGATCAAAAAACTGCAGCAGAATTATCCGATATCGCCAAGCAACACCATATTGATATCAAGCAAATTGTTCGCCGACAAATGATTAAACAGTTACGCGCTCATACCAAGTTTCACATTGTTGCTGATGCTAAAAAAGCGGATGCGACCTTATTTATTAAAATCAAATTGTATGGGTTAAGTATCCCGCATGGTTTTACTAATCAACTTAAACCCGTACTTGAAGTGGAAGGTCTATTAGCCAATCGTCGTGGCAAACTGATTTGGGATAGTAAAGCTCGTGTCTTTGCATTAACCAAAGGCACGCCTCACTTCGATATCAATGTGATTGCAAACAACCCGAAAAAACTTGCATTGGCCTGGAAAGCTGCTGCAGATATTGCTGCAAATCGTTTGATTAAAACACTATAAAATCAATATCTTTTGTCCAAGTTTAGTGGCTGTATTCAGGCCGCTAAACTTGGCATCTTTAAAACACTCTTGAAATCTCTGCAACTGACCCTATCTACTTAGTAAGCACACTTTTTGGAGGAGAGACTATCATGAGTAAATTTAATAAATTCAGAACGTCTAGAGACTTACTATCAACGCTGCATAGCGATATTAATCAGCTATTTTACCCATTTATGACGGGCGATGATTCATCGACGGAACTTGATTCAGCACTTAGTCAAAGTAGTGCGTGGTCGGTAGATTGGTCGCCAGCAATTGATATCAAAGACGATGCAAATCAATATATTATTCATGCAGATGTTCCTGGTGTAGCACCAGAAAATATTCAGGTGAGTTTGGATAATAATATATTGACCATCAAGGGTGAAAAAGCATCCGTACAAAAAGCAGATAAAGAAAATTTCTTACGTGTTGAACGTGCGCAAGGCACATTTATGCGACGCTTTAGCTTACCTGAAACAGTGGATGGAAAAAATATTAAAGCTCGAAGTCAACATGGGGTATTAGAAATTACTATACCAAAGCAAAAAAATGCGGGGTGTGTTGAAATTAAAGTCGAAGGGTAAAATTCTATTGCGTTTTAAATAAACTTAATGCAAATGTTTTGTGTTAGGCAACCTCTCACTGGCGTTCGTGGCTCAGTTGTCACAGCCTTCTGCCAATGCATGAAAACTGAGCCACGAACGCTAGTGAGAGGATGCCTAATAATAAAAGCTTCGGTTTAAAATTAATATGCAACACTTAAGACGCTAAACCCACAAAAAATAATTTCAAACTTGTTTTACTAACTTGTGGGTAATGATTAGAGTATTACCCAACACATTTCGTACTGAGTCTTGAGCTGATGTTGGTCACGATTCACTTAGTCTAATAATCTGTGATTGCCTTTATTTATTTATTTATTTATTTATTTATTTATTTTTGTAGATAGCGACTTTTTTGACGTATCAAAGCAATTGGATTACGTTTGACGTTTAATGACCATTCATAAGATTTTCCACGAGCCTCGTGGAAAATTTGCTATCTTGCAATTCGTTCTACACGCAGGTTTTGTAGGCTTTGCGTATTGTAAAAAGCTTATTATGAGGAGGGTTTTAGGGATTTGCTATAATTACTAGTGACTAATTACTAGCAGGTAGTGAAGCATGAATATTTGTCGGAAAAGTTTCTCATATTTTTTTCTATTTTTTTTACTCGTAGGTTTTTTTAGTCCAATTAATGAGACATTCGCAAAGTCAATATACAAACAAGCAGTAGTCACCTTTAAAAACAGCAGCAATATCGAATTATATTATTTGAAAACCACGTCTAAGTGGGTATCGAGTGCTCCTAATAGTGTTGTAACTGACTGCATGGCTAGCAAACCATTAAAGCATGGCGATAGATGCAGTGTTATCTTGACTAGTAAAGACACTGATTACGGTCATAATGGCGGTGGTTATGTTTTTTTTCATAATAAGGCGCTTTCAAAAATTGTAAAAATTTATTTTCATACTTACACTAAAGGAAGTCGCAAAGTTAAAAATGTTTGTGAGATATTTGTTAACGGTAATAAAGTCGCTGAGTGTCAAGTAAAACAAAGATCAGATGGTTATAATTTTCTTCCTGATATAACTGCAGCTGAGTTAAAGTGAATCAAAATAAGCCACCAGTATTCAGTTGGTGGTGCTAAAAAAGAAGCTAAAACGGCAAATACCAGAGCAGTACGGGTATGGATGCCTGAAAATATGGTGGGGTGATGAGCTTGCTATAATTAAGGGTAATTAAATTAAAAAGAGTATATAAGTATGGTTGTTAGTCGAAAAAAATCACTTTATTGTCTTCTGTTTTTTCTTTTGCTGGGCTTGTTCGTTGTAGTGAATGAAGTCATGGCCAATAAGTCGCATTATAGAAAATCGACTGTGCAGGTAAAAAATAGCAGTAGCACAGATTTACTTTTTCAAAAAGTCACGCCGAAATGGGTTTCAAATGATGCTAACAATGTCACTACCGATTGTTCCACTTCTAAACCTTTAAAAAACGGTGATACCTGCAAAACGACGCTGATTGGTAAAAGCACAAAATATGGGCACAATGGTGGCGGCGATATCATTTTCTTCGATAAAACAGGCGCAAAAAGGCTAACTATTTATTTCCATAGTTACACTAAGTGGAAGGGCAAAATAAATCACAAATGCATTATCTATCTAAATGGTAAAGTAGTCAGGAATTGCTATTCATATCTTGGAAAAGATGCAACGGTTTTTAAGCCTAATATAACAGATGCCGATTTGCAGTAGAGCCACTAACAACAATAGTGGCTCTTTTAAAAAATTAAACGGCAAACGCTAAACCAATACCCGCTTTAATCACAAAACCACTGAGCTTAATGCGACGTGATTGCAGAGTGTTCATGGTTGGTGTGTGGGTGATATTGCCTAACCCAACACTTGGATAATAGTAATAATCAAATTCTGTAAATGTTTTAAAGTATTGAGTGAGAGAGTAACCTAAACCAAAACCACTCACTAGCCCGTATAACGTTTTGCGTTGTGTGCCGGTGGTTTGGTTAGTGCCATCATTACTGATGATACGCACGTTAGATCTGACTCGAGTCATCGATCCACCAATGCGATAAAACCAAACTAGTGAAGTGGTCAAGCGAGTGACTAGCAAAGCAGATAAGTCGAGCACATAGCTCACTTTCAATCGCTCATTCACGGACGTGGTGCTAAATAAAGTGGTAAAGCTATAGCTTGCACGATCAGTAATACCGCTAGCACTAAAAGCTAGGCCGGCAGTGAATCGATTGGTGACGCGTCGAGTGACGCCGATTTCGCCGCCGCCAATAAAACCTGTTTGAGTGACATCTGCCGCAGCAGTGCTAACAATTCTTGGAACAGTATTCAACCAGCTTGAATGATAATCATAAGTGCCGTGAAAAGTGCCGCTAAAACCAGCGACATAAATATGCCATAGCGAAGGTGAAGGTGGTGGTAGTAGATCCGGTTGGCCGGCAAAAGATGGGGTAGTGATAGCAAAAGTGGCAGCTGTTGCTAAACAAAGCAACGACTTTAGAGTTCCGTTCATGATGTGTTCCTTAAAAATCCGTGTGTGTTTTTTACGCCCTAACGAGCATGGCTATGATGCCATTTAAAAATAAACTGTCAACCGTTATTGGCCAGCAAAGCTGCAGTGTTTATTACCGCAGCAAATGTCTCACAACGCTGCCAGATAGCATACTCGCAGGATCTTGTGAGCGGTGCGATGTATTGGCCAGCCGTTACGGCCTTATTAAAAAGCTTAAAGGCAAATTGGTAAGGCGTTGCATTGGATTTTTCACATAGCCAAGTAGTACCGGTGTTTACTAGTTGCAACAATGTGCAAAAATTTCGCAGAAAGGTGGCATGACTTAAGCCACACTACTAGTCAGCATAATCAGTATTATTCAGGTAAGACTTTCTTGAATGGTGTTACAGTGACACGTTTATAAATACCCGCAGTGATATAAGGATCTGTCGCCGCCCAGGCTTTGGCGGCCTCAATGTCGGTAAATTCAGCCACAATTAATGAGCCTTTAAATCCGGCAGTTGAAGGATTCGGGTCGTCTTTATTCAGTAAGGGGCCTGCCAATAGTAATCGATTTTCAGATTGGAGTTGTTGAACGCGTTGCAAGTGTGCAGGACGCACGCTACGTCGTTTTTCAAAGCTATCATCATTATCTTCACAGTAAATCGCATAATGCATGACATCATCCTTATTGTTTTGTTTTTTCGTCAGTCTTTTCGATCGATTCCATATGCCTTGTCATATAGAGTGCTTGCAACACGACAAACAACAGCGTTAAACCCAAAGTGCCAAATAATTTAAAATTCACCCAGCTGTTGGTGGAGTAATGATAAACCACCCATAAATTTAAAAACCCCATGCCCAGAAAAAAAATCGCCCAAGAATGACTTAGGCGCGACCAAATTTTGCGTGGCATGGTAATTTTATCGCCGAGCATACGCTCGAGTAATGGTTTGGCGCTAAATTCAGTGCCCCAAATGACAATGCTAAAAATCCAATAAATAATGCTGGGTTTCCATTTAATAAAAATGGCTTTATGAAAAATTAAAGTAAAACCGCCGAGCACGACAACTAAAGCGAGGGTGACTAAGTGCAATTTTTCAAAACGTTTATTTTTCAGCCAGAAGAAGCCAACTTGAAGAATCGAAGCGCCGATGGTGACGGCCGTTGCCACAAAAATTCCATAGAGTTTATAAG
>CAYXLV010000053.1:0-9773 GCA_964465995.1 uncultured Coxiellaceae bacterium
GCACAATATTCACTACCCAAAACGGGAACAACGGCACCAAGCGTAAAAATAATAAATAATTAAAGGCATTCTTTTTAAAGCCCTGCTCCATCCGAGCCACCCAACCACGTGCCCTGCTTTCCAGCCAAACACCAAAAGTGGTTTTGACGGCTAAAAAAATAAAGGTTGCGCCAATAGTAGCGCTAATCACAACGTATAGTGTTCCAAACACATAACCAAATAAAAAACCACCGGTCATCGTCAGAATCGTAGCACCGGGAATAGAAGCAGCGACTACTGCTATATAAATAGCCATGTATGCAAGCACGACGGCAAGATAATGCTGCGAAGTCCATTGTTGTAAGAGTTGATGATTTTTTGCTAAGGCTTGAAACGTGAAATATTCATAAAGACGAAAATAAAGTGCGGCAATCAGTACCAGCACAATGAGTGCTAAAGGAATCCAACGGGTAATTTTTTTCATGGCTGCATTCTAGCCCAATCTATTGGATAGCACCACACGCATAGCGCTTACCGCCACCGCCTAATGGCTTGGGTTGATCACGATAATTATCACCACCAACATGAATCATCAACGCATGCTGCTTGAGGGCGGCGACAGTCAAGCGTGGTGCTAATACCGGCAAATTAGCGTCGCCCTTGGCATTCACACAAAGTGCTGGCAAATCACCAAGATGTCCATTTTTATAGGGTCCTAAATGTTGTCCTGTCTGCTTTGGATCGAGGTGACCGCCAGCAGCAAGGCCTGCGTTGGCACACGATGGGTGCACGTGCACATGAAAACCATGCAAACCTGGGCTTAGATTTTTTAAATGCGGTGTTAACAGTAATCCATATTTTGTGTCAGTGGCGGTAACTGTGCCAATGTATTGGCCTTTGCCGGTAGTTGCGGTTTTATACATTTTTATTTGGATGCTGTTCGCATGCGCTGCAAGGCTCATCGATAGAAGTAAACTGGCTGCTAGTATTTTTTTTAATGACATGAATTATTCCTTGTTATTTTTTTGTAGGGTTAAGGCCAAGTCATACAATAAATTACGTGGCCCGTTAGAAATCTTAACGGCAAGAGCGACTGCTTTTTTGAGTGGCAGCTCTTCGAGCAGGATTGTTAATAATGTTTGGTATTCTTGTTGGGCACGCTCAGATACCGTGGCGGGTGCGCCATGTATTAATACCACGAACTCACCTTTTTGTTGATTATTGTCGGCTTGGATCCATTGTTGTAATTCGCCTATGCTGGCGTGTTTAATAGTTTCAAATGTCTTTGTGAGTTCACGTGCGATTACAGCGATTCGTTCTGCGCCAAAAATTTCCACCATTAGTTCTACTAAATTAACAATACGATGCGATGCTTCGTATAAAACAATAGTGCGTGTTTCATTAGCCAATTGTTGCAAGCGTTCCGTGCGTGCATTGCCTTTTGCTGGCAAAAAACCTTCGAAAATAAAACGATCAGTCGGTAGACCTGCAACACTTAATGCAGCAATGACTGCACTCGCACCTGGGATAGGAATGACTTGGTATGCCTGCTGTTGCAAAGCCGATACAATTTTATAACCAGGATCGCTAATTAACGGTGTGCCAGCGTCTGAAATTAAAGCGATTTTTTCGCCATTGGCAATGCGCGTTTGTAACTGTTGTAAACGTTGTGATTCATTATGATCATGCAATGAGATTAGCGGCGTTTTAATCGCAAAGTGGTTTAATAAACGTTGACTGTGACGCGTATCTTCAGCAGCAATTAAGTCGACGGATTTTAACACCTCCAATGCACGCAAGCTGATATCGTCTAAGTGACCAATCGGGGTTGCGACAACGTATAGGCAACCAGGGTTTGCCATTGCTACTCCACTACTTTGTTTGAGTTGGCGTGATTATGCCAGATCTTCGCACGCGTGTGGACCGCAATTCCCATTTTCATAAAGATGGGTTAGACTTTGCGCTATGAAAAAAAAACTGTACCAACCTCTCTATCTAGCCATTTTGGCTCTCCTGTTAACTGCTTGTGCAAGTACCCCTCGAAAGAACTCAGTCCGTAGTGCGGGCTTATCCGCGGAAGCGTATTTGCAAATGGCCGCCAACTCACAAGGTGCGGCAAAGCAAGCAAATTTGTTGAAAGCCGCGAATCAATTTCTGCGTGATCGACAAGCTCCCCGCGCGCAATCTGTTCTTTATCAATTACCCAATCGCTCACTGAACCAAACTTTACTCGCCAAAAAACAATTACTACAAGCCAACATTTACCTTATTCAAAATCGTATTACTCCAGCACTTAATTTACTGACTAAACTGCAAGATCAACAAAGCTTATTAGCAACCAGTGATCGTATTGCACTGCATCAGCTGTTGGCTTATGCCTATCAAAAACAAGGTAATGTGTTAGCCAGTTTGCAACAGCGTAGTCAAATTACTCAATTAGCGAGCACAAAAGAACAACGCGAACAAGCGATTCAAAAAACTTGGCAAAGTTTACAAAATAATAATCCGCAAGCGTTAACCAACGCGCTTGAAAAAACGGATGACAAAGCTTTGCGTGGCTGGTTAAGTTTGGCGATTATTACTGAAAAGACTAATGACTCGACCAAGCATTTAGCGCAACAACTGGCTTATTGGAAGCAACAATATCCTCAACATCCTGCTACTAACTTATTACCAAGCAACCTGCAGTATGCAAAATTAATTGCAGCCGAACCGAAACACATTGCTTTATTACTACCTTTGCAAGGTTCACTAAGTAGTGTTGGTACGGCGGTGCGCAATGGTTTTTTAGCCGCTTATTACAGTGCTAAAAAACGCAATGCCACGTCTCCTAAGATTACCGTGATCGATACGACTAACAAAAATATTAGTGATGTCTATCAAAAAGCAGTGGCTGATGGTGCTGATTTTGTGGTTGGACCATTAACCAAAACAGCGTTGGCGGACTTAGTGAAAAGCACAAAATTAACGGTCCCCACTTTAGCGTTAAATACCTTAGCGGATGAACAACGCTCGATTCATAATTTATATCAATTTGGTTTATCGCCGATCGATGAAGCACGCCAAGCAGCAAACCGCGCTTTTGCGGATCATCATGGTCGTGCGATTGTGATTGCACCAGCCAACAACTGGGGTCGTTCGATAGCCAATCAGTTTATTCAACAGTGGCAATCACTGGGTGGTCAGGTGGTCGATCAGATGTATTACACCAAGCAACAAACATTGGCAAAAGAAATGCAAGCGGTGTTGCGAATTGATAAAGCCGAAAGCAATGCTAAAAATTTAAAGCGTATTTTGAGAGAAAAGATTCGTTATATTCCGCGCCGTCGTAAAGATGTGGATAGCGTCTTTTTAGTGGCGCAACCGGTGTATGCGCGGCAAATTCGTCCGCTGCTGCGGTTTTATTATGCCGGGCGAGTGCCGGTATATACGATTTCGCAAGTGTATAATGGCATTCCCAGCCCGCATCGTGATCATGATTTAAATGGCATTATTTTTTGTGATATGCCTTGGGTATTACAAGCGCAGCAAATGCAACCAACGTATTTGGATAATATTCAGCAACACATTAAATCGTTGTGGCCCAATTCTTATCGACAACACCCGAAGCTATATGCGTTGGGGGTTGATGCGTTTAATGCGGTGGCTAATTTAAATAAGATGGCGATGCTGCCACAGTTTGGTACGCGCGGCGCTACGGGCACGTTGTATCTTAATGCTAAAAACCATGTCTATCGGAAATTACTATGGGCGCAAATGATTCACGGCACACCGAACCTCATTCAGTAGCGCTTGGCAGTGAAGCGGAAAGCTTGGCATGCCAGTATTTACAACAACGTGGTTTGCGTTTAGTGGATAAAAATTATTCCTGTCATGGTGGTGAGATTGATTTGATTATGCGTGATGGTGAGTACTTGGTGTTTGTCGAAGTCCGTTTGCGCCACAATGAGGATTATGGCCACAGTTTGGAAACGATCTCTGCCAGCAAACAAAAACGCATTATTCGAACGGCGTTAACTTACCTGCAAGAAACGGAACAAATGGACACCCAAGACTGTCGATTTGATGCCATTGGGATTTCAGATAAGGACGAAATTATCTGGCTGCAAGATGCCTTTCAAGCTTAGGGATGATATTATGGCTGTCGATTTTTCAGGAATAAGGGGATGCTCATTATGAAGAAACTGCTACTGTTAATCGCTCTTATCTGCCCCCTCTATGGGTGTGTGCCAACCGTTCTTGTAGCGGCCGGTGCAGCAGCTGGAGCCAGTGTAGCAGAGGATAATCGTAGTATTAAAACCATGCTCCAAGATCGTCATGCGGCGCAAACAGCGCAGAACATGATTAATGATGACAAGCCCTTGGATGCAAGATCTCATATTTCTGTTGTTGTTTATAATCATGTCGGCCTTCTCGTTGGCCAAGCGCAAACACCTGAGTTGCGCGAACGAGCTTATAAGCTTGTTGAAAAAGTGCCTAATATTAATCGAATTTATAATGAAATCGCGGTGGCGGGTCCAACGTCGATGTTGCAACGCACGAATGATACGTGGCTTACCACTAAAGTGAGAACAGCCATGTTAACGGCGAAGGGCTTGCGTTCCAATGATATTAAAGTTGTTACAGAAGATAATGTGGTTTATCTCATGGGGTTAACGGATCAAGCGCAAGCTAAAAAGGCCACTGAAGTTGCCCGGCGCGTGAAAGGTGTGACCAAGGTCGTTAAAGTTTTTCAATACAGTCAAGCATAGGTAAATATGGATATTGCACAAATTGTTCAGCTTATTGCGGTTATTGCCGTTCCTTTGATTTTTGCGATTACGCTGCATGAAGCGGCGCATGGTTGGATTGCTAGTAAATTGGGCGATACCACTGCATTGATGTTGGGGCGTGTGACTTTAAATCCGGTCAAACATATTGATCCATTTGGGACCATTATTTTACCGGTGTTGATGTTAATTATTTCTAAACTGAGTTTTGGTGCGCCATTTATGTTTGGATGGGCAAAACCGGTGCCCGTGAGCTGGCAAAATTTAAATCATCCGCGTCGTGATATGGCTTTGGTTGCAGTTGCTGGACCTGGGGCTAATTTAGTGATGGCAATCTTTTGGGCCATTGTGGCGAAGCTTTCTTTGCTGATTTTCGGACATCCAAGTACACATCAAATCGTTAGAACTGCATTTGTGTTTTTGCATCTTGTGTCGCTGTACGGGATTATTATTAATATTCTTTTGTTGGTTTTGAACTTAATTCCCATTCCGCCGTTGGATGGTAGTCGTATTGTGTCGGCGATTTTACCGCCCAATTTAGCGAGTGCGTATGATCGGATTGAACCTTATGGGATTTGGATTGTATTGGCGGTATTAATCTTTGCCGGTCGAGCTATCTTAATTCCGCCAATTCAGTTTTTGGTGGGGATTATTAAAGCGGTGTTTGGGATTAGTTAGCCAAAGGCGTTAATAACGCCTTGGCTTGTTATTTTTCTGCGTAATAAAGCTTGAAGTAGCCATTGTCGCCAATCGCACCGTTGTCATTTGCTGAGTTCCGCACGGTAATACTGGAATTAGGTGGAGCTGAGTAAAGGTGCATATCGCAGTGGTTTATTTTTGTGTTAGGTTTGAACTCACCTACCTTGTGACTACTGTAATCACACTTGATTTGAATACTAAAGACACCACTTGTTTGGTTAGTCACATTATTATGAGTTTGAAAAGTAGTTGTCCATGAGGCTGTGCCATTTTTATTGAAATTCAATGCATTGGCTTTGCAGGAACTGATTAAGACTCCATAGAGTGTGTTCTGCGGTGTGACTTGGGCAGAGCAATATGATGAGCCTGTAATATGGATATCGCTCGCACGTATCTTAACGTGGCTTGGCAGAATTATATACAGTTTGCCGTAATGAGCTTTGCTAGTAGAAGCAAATGCAAAACCCATTGGTAGGATCGATAGCATTAGAATAGTCGCTAGTTTTTTCATAATAACCTCCCAATAAGGGGTAATATTTAATACATTGATAATATGGTACCATACGAACCTTAAGGGAAGATTAAATATTGTCTTATACAACAAAACAGCTCGCCATCTCACGACCATGCGTCGACACACATGCCACAAGACCCATGAACGCGTTCTAGATTGCGCGATCGCGTCGCGCAATGACGGTAAAGCAGGCAAAACACCAACCACCCGTCGTCCAGCTGTTTAACAGCGGGATCCATAAACGCACTCTAGATTGCGCGATCGTGTCGCGCAATGACGGTGAAGCAGGCAAAACACCAACCACCCGTCGTCCCGCTGTTTAACAGCGGGATCCATTCGCGCAATAACGGTGAGTAGGCAGAAACCACTCAATAACAAATTGGCACACCAATCAGAATAATTTATTTAATACTGCCTTAAGGTTTTAGCGGTATAATGCTGTCCATACTGTCCGAAAGAGTCAACTGTGAGAATCGATTTGGAAATAGTAGCGAAAATCAAAAGTTTTTATAATCAATACGTTATGGCAGAAGACCGTATCATTATTGTATTGGCTGCGGTGGCACTGTTAATTGGGGCTATTTACATATCCATTAACTCACTCACCACACACTTCCACGGTGCTCTGTATATGCCAACTAAGTGGTTATATCTTGCCCCTATCCTATTCATCCTCACCATCTTTGCCCTTTATGCCAGAAATATCACACCGCGAATCGCTTTTTTTACACGCTCCTATGGTTTGTATTTTTTAATTTATGTCACACTCGCCGTGCTCACCACCGGAGTGCAATACACGCCTTTTCATTTGATTGATCAGCATCTGGCACATATCGACCAAGCGTTGGGGTTTAATTCAGTGGGTTTGATTAATTGGACCTACGCGCATCCACTTGCCAACAAGATTTTTAGCATTGCGTACGACAGCATCGGGTTTCAACTCTTTTTAGTACCACTTTTCATCGCATTTTTAATGGAAAAGAAATCGATTAATATTTATTTTTATGCAACCTTATTTTCTTATCTCATTGGCACCACCATTTACTACTTTTTCCCAACAGCAGGTCCAACAGCAGTCTTTCATGACCCGCATTTTCTCGCCGTGCAGCACGATACTTATACAAAATATTTAGAGGTGCATCATCACTTAGCCATCACCACCACCAACGGCGGCATGATTGCATTTCCGTCTTTTCATGTGATTTGGTCAACTATTTTGGCGTATGTCTGCTACCGACGAAAATGGCTGTTTTACCCACTCGCGGTGTTTAACACGATTGTGATCGCATCCACTTTATTTCTTGGATGGCATTATTTAACAGATGTTATTGGTGGGCTTAGTGTGGCAGCGATTGCAATAATCATTTCGCACTATGTTTACAATCGATTTGTTGAAACAGATAAAACAGGTGGTCACTTCACAATTTTTAACTGTGGTTTACCTTTTTTCGGCGGACGTTCAGGTGGTAAATCATCATCTTCTTCGTCTTCCTCAAAAACCATGCCACGCCCGTTTTCAAATGCATAAACTGCTTTGACCGCGCGCACTGGCACATAAATATGCTGCACAATACCTGAAAAACTCGCATCAAACTCTAATGCTTCATTCGACATAATCAGTTCAGCAACCGCTTGCGGTGCAACATTTAAAACAATTTTGCCATCTTCGATAAAACGCTCTGGCACTTCGACGTAAGGCGCCATGGCATCAACCATAACGTAAGGAGTTAATTCATTGTCTACGAGCCAGTCATAAATAGCTCGTAATAAGTAAGGACAACTAGACGTCATACGGTTTCTCGTATTTCTCGCTCAGACTCAGTTAAGCTTGCTTGAAACGCTTCACGTTCAAACAATCGGTCTTGGTATTTGAAAATTGCTTTTGCATTGCTTGGCAGCTCAATACCTAAAGCCGGTAAACGCCATAATAAGGGAGCAATACAACAATCCACTAAAGAAAAATCTTCGCTAAGAAAATAAGGCATTTCTTGGAAGACCGGCAACAATGCCACTAAACCTTCGCGCAATTCTTCACGCGCTCTATCAGAAACACTTTGATCATCCGATTGGATTTGGCGCATTAAACCGTACCAGTCCGTATCAATGCGATGCATCATCAAACGGCTTTTCGCTCTAGCGACTGGATAAACAGGTAATAATGGCGGGTGTGGGAATCGTTCATCAAGGTATTCCATGATGACATTGGCAGTGTAAAGGACTAAATCGCGATCGACTAATGTCGGTAATGTGTTATAAGGATTGAGCTCAATAAGATCTTCATTAGGATGGTTAGGATCAACATTCATCACATCTACACTGACACCTTTTTCCGCCAGCACGATCCGCGCTTGGTGACTATAGATGTCTAATGCACCCGAATATAAGGTCATAACCGAACGTTTAATCATCGTCATGGACTACCACTCCTTCATTCAAACCAAATTATCAGCAATTACTACAAGCAATCGATTATTGCGGCCCACCTTATATAAGGTGATAAGCAAGTCATTAACGCTTGGAGAATTGAACTCCCTTTCTTGCTTTGTGACGCCCAACTTTTTTACGTTCTACAGCACGTGGATCACGAGTAACAAAACCTGCTTTACGCAATACGCCGTGCCAATCTTTGGTGTCACCGCCTTCTTCTTGTTCATGCTTAATTAATGCACGAGTAATGCCGTGACGAATAGCACCTGCTTGCCCACTAATACCACCACCAGCAACAGTGACATGGACATCAAATTTATCTTGAATATTAAGAGCAGCGAGGGGTTGGCGGACAATCATTCTTGCGGTTTCGCGACCGAAGAACTCTTCAATTGGTTTTTTGTTAATGACGATATTACCGTTACCGGATTTTAAATAAACACGTGCAGCTGAAGTTTTACGTCTTCCGACTGCGTGTTGTTGACTAGCAGTTGCCATCTAATTTACCCCTTAAAATTCGACTTTTTTAGGTTTTTGAGCGGTATGTGGATGCTCATTACCTGCATATACTTTTAAGAAACGAAACATTTCGCGACCTAGCGGACCTTTAGGAAGCATGCGCTTGACCGCTAATTCAAGCACTTGCTCTGGCTTGCGAGCCAATAATTCGGAGAAAGTCTCTTCTTTGAGACCACCAGGATAGCCGCTATGACGGTAGTAGATCTTATCATCGGCTTTTTTGCCGGTTACCTCGAGCTTGTCTGCGTTCACAACGACAAAATAGTCACCCATCGCCACGTGCGGAGTAAAATCTGCTTTGTGCTTGCCACGCAATCTCAATGCTAATTCGCTCGCTAGACGACCCAAAGTTTTTCCTGTTGCATCAACAACATACCATTTGTGATCAATGGTTTGCGCGTTTGCCATGTAGGTTTTCATAAGGCGTATTATCCTCACTATATAGATACGAAAGGCTGAGAATGGTACAGCACTTATCTGGATTTAACAAGAGGTCCAAACGGCATAACGACAGTGAAAATTGAACTGTACTTTATTTACACTAAGCAAGCCAAACACTCTGTTAACTTAGTGCATCAACACTAAAATTAAAACATCGCACTTAACAAATTCACGACCATCTCACCCAAAATCAAAAATTCTAAAAACAACTACAAAATTCAACTCAAATCACACTAAGCAATTTTTAAAGCAAAACTGACAGCAAATAAAAAAACGAATAATAAAAATAGCTAAAATACACTCCCTTCATGAAAAAACTTATAAAAAACGATAATTTGCGCATTAAATTATTCGCATATTATAAAAAATATGCTAACTTTAGCGGCTGGGGTTATTTGTTTAAAACTTAAATAGAAGCTTAAAAA
>CAYXLV010000054.1:0-9767 GCA_964465995.1 uncultured Coxiellaceae bacterium
TAATAAGGTAAATCCCAAGGACTTAAAGAAATCGGCGTGGTTTTGCCGATGTGGTATTGGCCAAGCATTGCTTTGGCGCCATAACCTAATAAAAAAATAACCGCCAGAATTAAAATTAATGCCACCATATCCCAATAATTTGGAACAGGCCACGTGGTGACTTCATTTTTTGCGTAAGTATTACGGGATAACATGACTTTCCCCTGTTCGATCACGATATATCATGCCTATGCTGCTACAGCATTGCAAACGACTTAAATAAGCAGAAATAATGTGCCTAGCGGTTTAGCTAGGCGTTGGAACTCGGAGGAAATTGATAAGTAAAATAATACATGTTGAGTCTCCGCCATGACACTGCGATGGTGTTGATGGAGCGGGAGCTTAACGAAGTTCGACTAATGATGCAAGTCTTACTCTGCCGCCGCCTCGGCTTCATCATCTAACCACCCCAATAACTTTTCTTGCACCTCATCAACCCCTAGCCGGTCAATTGCAGAAAATATCTGCACTGACACAAGGTCTTGATAATGACTTAACGCTTGCTCTACTTCTTGTAAAGTTTTGCGTTTATTTTGGGTATTTAACTTATCTGCTTTGGTCAACAAGATATGCAATGGCACCTGGCATTCAACAGTCCAATTGATAACGGCTTGATCCATTTCTTTCAATGGATGGCGAATGTCCATTACCATCACCAAGGCACGCAAACATTGTCGTGTACGCAAATATTCATCGATATTTTCAGACCAACGCTGCTGCACCGTGCGCGGCACTTTTGCATAACCATAACCTGGCAAGTCTACCAAGCGACGATCTTTATCAAGCTCAAAAAAATTAATCATTTGGGTGCGACCCGGTGTACCACTGGTTCTGGCTAAACCTTTTATACCGGTAATGGCATTAAGCGCGCTGGATTTTCCAGCATTAGAACGACCGATAAATGCGACTTCAAAGCCTTCATCGGCAGGCAGCTGTCCAAGGTCAGCTGCACTAGTCAGATACTTTGCCTTTTGTAAGGCGGATTTACTAACCATAATCACCTAGCTGTCTAGTTGTAAGGCATCGCATTGTAGCATAGTTCAATTTGAATGCCCGTTATTATTTATGCGTTACTGACTAGCCTAATCTTTGCCCATAAGCTAGTACGCCATCGTCATTGCGCGACTCGATCGCGCAACCCAGTACACGTTGATGGGCCCCATTATTAAACAGCGGAACGACTGGCTTGATAACGCGCCGCCATTTTCTCCAAGCACACTGGCTTAATTTTATCGGCCCAACCGGCTGTACCAAATGCTTGATAACGCGCGATACAAATATCACGCATCGCTTTCGTTGCTTCTGCAAGATATTTACGCGGATCAAATTCCGCTGGGTTTTCAGCAAAATAACGCCGAATAGCGCCAGTTGAGGCTAAACGTAAATCAGTATCGATATTAACTTTTCGAACACCGTTTTTAATGCCTTCTTGAATCTCTGCAACTGGCACTCCATACGTTTCTGGAATGTTGCCTCCAAACTCATTAATAATTTTTAACCAATCTTGAGGCACTGAAGATGAACCGTGCATCACCAGATGCGTATTAGGAATTTTTTTGTGAATCGCTTTGATTTGTTCGATCGATAAAATATCACCAGACGGCGGACGTGAAAATTTATAGGCACCATGACTAGTACCAATCGCGATCGCTAACGCATCAACATTGGTATCTTTAACAAAACGTTCTGCCTCAGCAGGATCCGTCAATAACTGTTCTTTTGATAATGTGCCCGCAGCACCCGAACCATCTTCTTCACCAGCCGTTCCCGTCTCTAAAGAGCCTAAGCAACCCAACTCACCTTCAACCGACACGCCACAAGCATGCGCCATAAAAACTGTTCGCGCAGTTACATCAACATTGTATTCATAACTGGAAGGCGTTTTCATATCCGCTTCCAACGAACCATCCATCATCACTGAGGTAAAACCTAATTGAATTGAACGCTGGCAAACTGCCGGAGAAGCACCGTGATCTTGATGCATCACCACTGGAATATGTGGCCATTCTTGAACGGCTGCGCTAATCAATGATCTTAAAAAAGGCGCGCCAGCATATTTTCTAGCGCCCGCCGATGCTTGCACGATAACTGGGCTATTGGTTTCTTCAGCCGCTGACATAATGGCACGCATTTGTTCCAGGTTATTCACATTGAACGCGGGGACACCATAGTTATTTTCAGCCGCATGATCTAATAATTGTCGCAATGTAATTAATGGCATAATTTTTTCCTTCACTTTGATTCAAATATTGCAGCGATAAAACTAAACAAACAGGTCATCGCCACAGCCTAAAAAAACCGCTAGCTCTTCAACAGCAGCACACAAAATGCAACCACGCCAATTAAAATCAGCGCTAGGACACCCAAAGTAGATACACTTTTAGAAAAGTTGGCTTTGGTGAACAATTCCGGTTTGGTTTTGATAATGCGAAACGCCACCCATAACATTAGGGCCGCACCAAGCACATATAATAAGACAGTCCAATCCATCGTCCGCTCCTTAATCTAGTACATCACCAACCACTAAAATCTTCATCACATTGGTTCCACCACCAACGCCCAAGTAATCACCTTTGGTTAAAATGACACGATCACCTTTTTCTAAAACACCAAAGTCTTCCAGTGCGACAATCGATTTCGCATTCACTTCGTCACGTGCACAGGTCGTGACATCAAACTCCACCGGGTAAACACCGCGATACAAAGTAATTTTTCCAAGCGTGCGCTTCGAACGACTTAATGCAAAAATCGGTAACGCTGTGCGAATGCGCGACATCCACAATGTCGTCGCACCTGATTCTGTCAGTGATAAAACCGCTTTTATATCGAGGTGATTAGCGGTATACATTGTTGCCATCGCAATCGCCTCATCCACTCGATGAAAACGTCGCTCCACCCGGTGGCGAGATAAATGCCAACGTGGTTGACGTTCTGCTGTTTTACAAACACGCGCCATCGTTTCAATCACAATCGCTGGATAATCACCCACTGCTGTTTCTGCTGACAACATAACGGCATCGGCATTTTCAATCACAGCATTTGCAACATCCGATACTTCAGCACGAGTTGGCACCGTGCTAGTAATCATCGACTCCATCATTTGTGTGGCAATAATCACCGGCTTGTCCAGATCACGTGCGCGTTTGATAATATCTTTTTGCACCATTGGCACTTCTGCTTCACCAATTTCAACCGCTAAATCGCCTCGCGCGACCATCACACCGGCACTGGCGATAATGATATCGTCTAACTCATCCACCGCTTCGGCGCGCTCAATTTTAGCAATCACTCCAGCATCACCGTGATGTTGTTGAATCAGCTGTTTAGTTTCATTCACATCATCAGCATTACGCGGAAAGGAAATAGCGATGTAATCAGCACCGTGCTGTACGGCAAATTTTAAATCTTCTTTATCTTTTTCGGTTAAGGCTTTCGCTGACAAACCGCCGCCTTGACGATTAATACCTTTATGATTAGATAACTCACCGCCAACAATCACCCGCGTTTTAATTTCGCTACCCACGACGGCTTCCACTTGCAACGTAATGCGACCATCGTTTAGCAATAAAATATCGTTTGGCTTCACGTCATTGGGCAGCTCTTTGTAGTCAATACCCACAGCTGCTTCAGTACCCGCTTTGGGATCAAGACTCGCATCCAAGGAAAAAGCCGCACCATTTTTTAAAAATATTTTGCCATCTTTAAAACCGGCCACTCGAATTTTCGGCCCTTGTAAATCGGCCAAAATACCAATCACCCGATTTTGTTTTTTCGCTTCAGCACGTACCGTTTCAATACGCGCCAAATGTTCCTTGTGCGAACCGTGCGAAAAATTCAAGCGCACCACATTCACACCCGCTTTAATAATACCGGCAATAGCCTCCACCGATGTGGTTGCTGGCCCCAAAGTCGCAATAATTTTGGTGCGCCGCAGCAAGTAATTACTATCATTATTCGTCGTCATAGATTTTCCAATTCGTTATGTTGAACTCATTAATGCATTAACCGCTGGCAAAGGTTCACCTTCTAAGTATTCCAAGAAGGCACCGCCGCCAGTGCTAACATAAGAAATTTTATCGGCCACTTGAAACTGATCCAAAGCCGCCAACGTATCACCACCACCCGCAATGGAAAAAGCGGGACTATTAGCAATGGCTTGCGCTAAAGTTTTCGTGCCTTCGCTAAATGCGGGAAATTCAAATACGCCAACGGGACCATTCCAAACAATCGTGCCGGCTTTTTGCATCAGTGCGGCATAGTGTTTTGCCGTTTCAGGACCGATATCTAAAATCATGTCATGCTCTTGCACCGCATCGATCGGTTTCACCACAGCCGTGGCATCACGACTAAATTCCGTTGCCACAACCACATCCGTTGGCAATGGAATACTGGTTTGTTGCTGCTGTGCTTTTTGTAAAATGTGTTGTGCTTTTGCCACCCAGTCCGCTTCAAATAAAGACTGACCAATCGGAGCACCAGTTGCTTTCAGAAAAGTATTGGCAATACCGCCTCCAACAATGAGTTGGTCTACTTTATCCAGTAATGATTCTAACAATTGAAATTTGGTTGATACTTTTGAGCCACCGACTATCGCCACCAATGGTCGCTTTGGATTTTCTAACGCTGCAGCCAGTGCATCTAACTCTTCCGTTAATAATGGTCCCGCACACGCCACCGGTGCATACTGCGCAATCCCTACCGTCGACGCTTGCGCGCGATGCGCCGTTGCAAAAGCATCCATCACAAACACATCACACTGCTGCGCCATCTGTTTAGCCAATTCAGTATTATTATCACTTTCACCTGGCAAAAAGCGCACATTTTCCGCTAACACGCACTGCCCAGGTGCAATATCAACCGCACCATTAAACCAATCCCGCACTAATGGCACCGCTTGGCCTAAAGCATCACTTAATGCTTTTGCGACAGGCGCTAATGAAAAAGCTTGATCAAATTCACCCTCAGTTGGACGCCCTAAATGTGATAACAATAAAACACGCGCACCTGCTGCCAAGGCTTTTTTAATCGCAGGCAAAGCACGTTGAATACGAGCATCATTGGTGATTGCGCCATCTTGCAGCGGAACATTTAAATCTTCACGAATAATGACGCGTTTATCGTTTAGATCCAGATCAGACATTCTTAGAAAAGTATTTGCCATTAAAGTATTCTCTTCGCTGTTATATCACTACCTAAATCGACAAAGCCCCTAAAAAAGCTGACTCTTTTAGGGGCTTTGCGGTGGCTGTTTATTGTTAACGTGCCGCCATCATTGCTTGTGCGGTATCCAACATGCGATTGGAAAAACCCCACTCATTGTCATACCAAGACATCACTTTCACGAGCTTATCAATCACGCGTGTTTGCGAAGCATCGTAAGTGGATGAGTTAGCACAATGATTAAAATCAATCGACACCAGTGGCTCATCGTTATAACCAAGAATGCCTTTTAACTCACCTTGCGCTGCTTTTTTCATAGCAGCATCAATCGCGTCGACAGATGGTGTTTGTCGCGCCGTAAAAGTTAAATCCACTACTGAAACATTCACGGTAGGTACACGAATCGCATAGCCATCTAACTTGCCACTTAATTCAGGAATCACTAAGCCAACGGCGGCAGCGGCACCCGTTTTTGTTGGAATCATGGATTGCGTAGCAGAACGTGCGCGACGCAAATCTTTGTGATAACTATCACTCAACTGCTGGTCATTGGTATAAGCATGCACGGTGGTCATAAAACCTTGTTCAATCCCAACCACATCGTTTAAGACTTTTACTAACGGTGCTAAACAGTTAGTGGTGCAAGAAGCATTCGACACAATAGTGTCATCTGCTTTAAGCATTTTGTCATTCACACCAAAAACAATGGTTGGTAAATCATTACCAGCTGGCGCAGAAATTAAGACTTTTTTCGCACCCGCGGTTAAGTGGGCACTGGCTTTATCACGGCTAGCAAAAAAACCTGTACATTCCATAGCGATATCAACATTTAATTCTTTCCAAGGTAAATCCGCTGGATTGCGTTCTGCACAAACCCGAATTTTTTGGTTATTCACAATCAGATCATTACCTGCAATGCTCACGTCACCCGCAAAACGACCGTGCACACTGTCGTATTTCAGTAAATGTGCGTTGGTTTGTATATCACCTAAATCGTTAATCGCTACTAGTTCAATATCACTGTGCTGACTCGATTCAAATAAAGCCCGCGCAATGTTGCGACCAATGCGACCAAAACCATTAATCGCGATACGTGTTGTCATAAATTACTCCTCAAATAAAAAAGATTAAAGCTTAATCATTACACTTTGATTTTGTCCATCAAACCCAGCATTACCTGCTTGACATTGTCTTCCGTGAAACCATAAGCGGTAAATAAATCCTCAGCTGGTGCCGATGCGCCAAAGTGATCAATGCCGATCACTCGACCTTCATCACCAACAAATTGATACCAATAATCCGTCACGCCAGTTTCCACCGCAACGCGTTTTTTCACTGACTTGGGTAAAACTTGTTGGCGATAATTTTCATCTTGCGCCTTAAAAATTTCGCAACATGGCATTGACACAACACGAATGCCTAAGCCCTCAGCCGCTAATGCTTTAGCAGCTGCTACGGCTAAATGCACTTCGGAACCGGTGGCGATATAAATACCATCGAGTTGTTGCTCATCATTAAGTGCTTCAAATAAAACGTAAGCGCCGCGTTTAATGTTGTCGATGTTGGCGTCGTGATGATCTTGTTGTGGTAAATTTTGGCGAGTTAACAGTAAACCGGTGGGACCTTGGTGCTCGAGTGCCTGTTGCCATGCCACAGCCGTTTCGACTAAGTCGCATGGTCGCCAAACATTCAGCCCTGGCGTCATGCGCAACATAGCTGCGTGCTCAATCGGTTGGTGGGTTGGACCATCTTCACCTAATCCAATTGAATCGTGTGAATAAATGTAAATAACACGTTGTTTCATTAACGCCGATAAACGCACAGCATTGCGAGCATAATCAGAAAAAACTAAAAACGTCCCGCTAAATGGAATTAAGCCACGGTGCAAAGCGATACCATTCATAATGGCTGACATGCCAAATTCACGCACACCGTATTCGATATAATTACCGGCGCGATTGGCGTGACTTAGCACATCGCAGCCTTGCCAGTTGGTGCAGTTCGATCCACTTAAGTCAGCAGAACCGCCAACTAATTCCGGTAAAAAAGCAGCAAAGGCATTTAAACATGACAAAGAGCTCTTGCGCGTGGCCATGTCTTTTTGTTGTGATTTCATTTCTTGGATAAATTGATTGGAGAGCATGGCGAAGTTATCAGGTAAAAAGCCATGTTGGCGACGTAAAAATTCGGAGGCTAATTCAGGGTGGGCGGTTTCGTATTTGGCAAATAATGCATTCCAAGTCGCTTCACTCTCACGCCCACGTTCCCGCGCATCCCAAGCTTGGTATATCGCCTCTGGAATCTCAAACGCAGCGTGCGGCCAATCCAGTGCTTTTTTACTCGCGGTAATTTCTGCATCACCGAGTGGAGCACCATGGGTTTTTTCAGAGCCGGCTAAATTGGGAGAACCAAAACCAATAGTGGTTTTGCAACAGATGATCGTGGGTTTATCAGTTTGCGCTTTTGCTTGAGTGATGGCTGCTTGAATGGCCGCGGCATCATGCCCATCCACATTGGGAATCACGTGCCAATGATAAGCTGCAAAACGTTTGGGTGTATCATCGGTAAACCAACCGCTTACATCACCATCAATGGAAATACCATTATCATCATATAAAACAATTAACTTACCTAAACCTAAGGTACCCGCCAATGAACAGGCTTCGTGTGAAATGCCTTCCATTAAATCGCCATCACCAACAAAGGTATAAGTGTGATGATCAACGATCGGAAATTGCTCACGATTAAATTGTTTTGCCAGAATTTGTTCAGCGATAGCCATACCGACAGCATTGGCTAAGCCTTGTCCTAATGGTCCAGTGGTGGTTTCAACGCCAGGCGTATCATGATATTCGGGGTGGCCAGGTGTTTTAGAATGCAGTTGTCGAAACTGCTTGAGGTCTTCAATGCTTAAATCATAACCAGTTAGATGCAGCGCGGCGTATAACAACATACAACCATGACCATTTGATAACACAAATCGATCACGGTTTGCCCAATTTGGATTCGCTGGATTAAATCGAAGAAAATCTCGCCACAATACTTCTGCAATATCTGCCATGCCCATTGGCATGCCCGGATGTCCGGAATTCGCTTTTTGTACAGCATCCATCGCAAGTGCGCGGATCGCATTGGCAAGTTCTCGTCTTGATGGCATCAGGTGATTTCCTCAGGTTGCTCGAAAGCCGGCAGTATAACAAAAGCTTATCCATCCGACGAGAAGATGGATTTAATTTGGCGGTTATTTTTTGATCGCTCGCCAATTTGAAATCCTTCCTCACAATAAGAACTATTGAATTCAAGGCGCTGCGTTGCGCCCAATTCACCAACTTGAACCAAAACCACGTGCAATACATACAAAAATTAATAATACGGTCCATTACTAACCATTGTTGTTATTTGGTGTGTTATTTTTAGATTTGGTATTGTTATTTTCATCATTCTTGTCGTCATCTCCGCCATTGGCATTCCCTTTATTAAAAAACTGCGCCGAACCATACACTGGTGAGCTGACACTCTTAGTGCTAGGAGCAGGCTGGGAACTAACATCTTTTGAGCAATCCAAACTCATGCTCTCATAATATGAGATATCGAAATTACTGATCTGTGTTGCATAATCGTTTTCAAGTATGTTTTTGATTCCGTCGACATGCAAACCTCCGACAACACAAACAAAAGGTAATTTACGTGCAGCATTCTCCTCTACAATTGCCAAGATGTTTCTACAAAAACCAATGTTTCTTACATCGACAGTCAAATACATAAAATGTTTTTCATTCTCAGGCTTGCAAGGATCTAAAAAATAATTTTGCAATTCTTTTGTTGATTGCTCATATGAACAATTACTCAGAGGTATTTCCCTTAAAAGCTCAGGAAGTAATCTTTCTTCAAGAAATTTATTCCAACTGTCTTTATATTTAAAAAAAGTTTCAAAAAAGTCATTATCAAAGTTCTCTATTTTAGTAGTATGATAACCCTTATTGAAGAACTGGCCATACTTTTTAAAATATTCATCTATGCTAGGAAATAAATTTGCTTCTTTTAATAATCCGTGCGTCAAATTTTTTGTGGCATTATCAGTAAAAAAATTAAATAAATTTTCAACGTAGCGACACACTACTCCAGTGAAAGCCCCTCTACATCGCCTAAAGTACAGTCTTTTAGTGTCTGGTAATTCATTATCTTTAACGAGGTCATCTAGCCAACCCATTAAGTGGGATAAGCCACCCGGAATACGCTCCAGCGTGTCAGCAAAGGATTTCCTAAATTCCCGACAATTTAGAACAACACTCTTATAGCAATGCAATGTAACGGCATATTTCAACAAAAATTTATTAGACTCAATACCATAGATATTTGCTTTTTCTTTGCTATTTTCACTAAAGATAGCGCCCTCCTTAAGCAGTATTATGTTGCCCTCAATGGCCTGCATTTCAAATTGTTTTTTGCGAAGTTGGTCACTAGAATTATTATGATCCTCGCCAAATATTGATAGCTCTGGGTAATTTTCTTGTGGACAAACATCTTTGTCATGCGAATTTCGATTCATATAAAACTCTCCATAAAAT
>CAYXLV010000055.1:0-9547 GCA_964465995.1 uncultured Coxiellaceae bacterium
ATCAAGCCAAACTTCATTAAGCCAACTTTCATATTGTCCCACTTTCTTGGCATTTTAAATGAAATCTCTTTCAATTTTTTAAATTCATCACGCGTCAAACCCATCAGAAGACGAAGAGTTGAGAAAAGCCTTTCTTTATAACCTATACAAAGTTTTTTGAGATCCTCTGGGGATTGTTCATTAAACTCTTCCAATCTAAACGTCCAAGCCAAGTCCGAGGTTTCAATGTATTGCATTATTAGGGCACCAATATTAGATGAATCACAAATAAAAGCAGGCCCATTATAAGCAATTGGTTTTAATGTTGTTTTGTTGAATAGCCTAAGCTTATCACCTAAGGCTATGCGGGAATTGATCCAATACATCTCACCATAGTCCCATGTGATAAGTTCGTGTTTAGCAATATCACGAGCCGCCCGAATTGAAGTTATACCATTATCTTGTTCGGTGAAACACTCCAAGTTTGCAGCCTGAATCGACGTCCGATGTTTACTAATAGTGTCACGAAAATCATTGTGAAATACAATACAATGTAAACTATCCTCATCCAGCACAGCACTCTCGGGGGCATGCTGCATAAAGCGTGTAATATTTCCCGACTTTGCAGCTGTGCATAAGGTATCATTTATCATTACGCCATATCTATCATGAGTTGTATGTTCTGCTGGAACACATGCGTAAAGAAAAGACGTACCTTTGGGAATTTCACAACGGGAAACCACACCGAAACCAAATTCGCCCATATTAACCAACGCCAACATTTCTGCAGCTTTTTTAGTGTTCTCACGCGGATTTAAAGGGTTATAACCAGGCAAAGATTCAATCCATTTAAAGCTATGTCGTTTTTCTAGCTCAGGCACAGAGAGCATGGTCGATTTATTTTGAAGGCCATTTTCATAAACTTCAAATAAAATTGGTTCATCTTGATTGGGAGTTTTGACACTATCAGAATTTGAAAAAGTGTACGTGCTGTTATTATTGTTTTTATCTTTATTAATACTACCACCTAATACATTGCCTTTACCCATACCTCACCTCCAACTCAAAATAGCGGATAATATCCGATAGGAGCTCAGCCATCAAGGAGGTGGACACATTTTACGAGCGAGCTTGTTTAGCTTTTTTCATAAGTCAACTAAGAGCAGTCTTGACGAGACATTACTTGAAATTGAAAAATCGACTCTTTTACCCAAACAAATTACGAAAAATTCTCTTCGTAACTCTGGTAACTCGGGGTAAGTGCTTCTGCTAGACTTGTCTTTCTGCCTTGCAAAGATCCGGAAAATATCGAAGGAAAATGGCGCGCCCGGAAGGATTCGAACCTCCGACCGCCTGGTTCGTAGCCAGGTACTCTATCCAGCTGAGCTACGGGCGCGTGTGCTATTGAAGCTAAAAATCAAAGTCGCAATAGTAGACTAATTCTTTATGCCAATCAAATATATATTTGTGGCGGAGAGAGAGGGATTCGAACCCTCGATGGAGTTTTCACCCCATACTCCCTTAGCAGGGGAGCGCCTTCAGCCGCTCGGCCATCTCTCCAAGGCAACAAGCTCGGCATCATACCATTCTGATTCGCAAAATTGAATATGTTGTTAATAAACTTATTGAATTGATGAACAAAATCTGCCACTTAATAATGTTGCTGGCATAAAATTAAACAAAATTTCACCGCCCTGAATGAATAAAGCAATTGAGATTATTACCAAACGTACATTTATTACACAAGAGATCCTACAGCAGCCAAAACTACACTATGAATTCATGTGTAAAACTGAACAAGCTACTTAAGATTGCATTAATAATGTCTTGCTAAACTGGCGGTAACTAACAATAGCTAACGAGAAACTAGAATGACATTTAAAGAAGCCCAAGATTTTTTAAATCAATTAGACAACACTCACCGTAATAAAAAAAACCATTTTTATACACTTCTTAACTTGATCAACAAAGCTAATAATAAGCCAGATTTAAAGCGCCATATTGAAATGGGTCTCAGTGCTTTCTATGCAAAAGGTAACGACACAGATACTTATTATGAATTATTAATTTGGCTAAAGTTTGCAGATAAGCATTTTGATTTTGCTGAACAATTACATTCCGAACGTAATCAACTAGCAAATCTTAGTGATAAAATTAACGAGCTATACAAAACTTCCCGCGACCAATGTGGCAATATCAAACAACTGAATCGCCTAGAAGCTCAAACCCAGTATATTCCCAAAACAGAACTCGCCAATGATGGCTGGACACAACCAGATTCACTCTATAGCTACAGCTTAATTTTAAAAATTTGGATCTTCTTGCACGGACATGAAATTCCTGCCCAAGATAAATTAGACGTTAAAAAAATCATTACTATTTTAGATGAACTTTACAATGTGGTTTATAGCTACCTTCATAATTCCAACACCCTGATTAGCTCATTAATGGACTCGCTAGAAAAACAGGGTGAAATTTACTTACCAAGTGGCTACAAAGGCCATGGCACCATTATTCGCATCCATCGCCAAGGCAAGCAATACCTACATACTTGCTTTGATGCAGGCGATGAAACCAGCCTGGATCAATATTCTAAAAGCGATCACCAAGTTGCCGGAACTTGCATAAGAACAATCTTATCTGCAGACAAAAAAATTATTCAGAGCATTATCGAAAAACATCTAGCGAAAATGCTGGTGGAAAAGAACACCGACGAATATCGAAAGCTCCATAATGACATTTATAATCACTTAAGCGTGACACCCACTGATGCCTATTACGTCAATGCACAACAGCGTGGCAACTGCTCAACTCGGCGCATTCGCGAACTGATGCGTTATATGCTTAGTCCAACCGTTTTTACTAAAATTTATAATTTTGTGCGTACTGAAAACCAACAAGATGAACAAACTAAAGCATTTTCCCTCATTGAAGCGATTGATTACCAGCAACTGATTTTTAAGGAAATAGACACCTGCTCTGTGTCAGATAAAATTCTTTATTTGATCAAACATAATTTCACTGCAGCGCTTAATCAGCTACTAGAATCTGACTTTATCAATCTCAATGAAGAAATAATCAATGGTCAAACACCTTTACTGTTTGCGATTTTTCAAAACAAATTTGATTGCGTAAAAACGCTACTAAATCATGGTGCATTAGTTGATTACAGCTCATCATCGAACCATCAAGCCATCTATTATGCCGCTAAATTTGGTCAATCAGAAACAGTTACGCTTTTGCTACAAGAAGGTGCTGATGCAAATTTAATTATTGCGAATACCGGCAATACGCTGCTACATACAACACTCGAAGCCGCAGCGATTGCAGATAGTGAAAGCTTACCAAAGTATAAAGCGTGCTTACGCGCCCTTCTCAATCATGGCGCAAATAAACAGCATAAAAATAACCAACAACTTAACGTACTACAGCTAGCCGTTCGTTTGGGTGCTTATGAGGTGCTAGAGGATATGATTGATATTAACCCCGCAACCACCGATATCAGTGATATTCAGTCTGTACTGCCAAACCGCACCGGCAGCCAATCTTACCAGACAGCCAATGCGTTTTACCGTAAAGCCAAAGAGCATTTCCATCTAGACCATTTTGAATTAGCAAAAGAGCTGGCTAATACGGCAACCGCTATTTACTCCCAACATCAAAACGCTTGCAAATTAATCATTCAATGCTTATTAGCCACTCATCAATACCAAGCAAGCGCTAAGGCATGCGCCATAGTAATGGACCAATTTAATGATGACACGGAACTGCCGCAGTGGCACACAGAGGCTCAAGATAATATCGATCGCGAAAATTGTTTCAAAGCTATCTTTGCTGACGATGTGCAAAGCCTTGCTACTTTTTATCAACAAGCCAGAGCTAAACCAGCAATCACAGAGCTATTTAACACGGCAATTGAACACCAATCATTTGCAGTGGCTTTATTGCTAATGCACCAAGAAGAGCAACCTGAGACTGTTTTTACCAACAATAACTTGCAAGCCGTGCACAGCGCAGCCCAGCGTGGCTGTGTAAAAACAATTCATTGGTATTATACGCATTGCCCTAATCAGAAATTAAATGGCGTGATAACTGATATCGTCATCAATACCTTGTTAAATATGATCAGAGATGCAAATCCTGCAGCGAATATTATCGCTGAGGCCCTTGCTGATAAATTGGACAGTCCGCAGCAACAAGCACTCGAAACGCTGCTCACACTTACCAGTCATCACCAAGGTGAAATTACAAAAGCATTAAGACAGCTGAGTGACGCGTATCGTGATCCGGTTGCAGTCGAATTATTTATTAAAGACCTTAGAGCCAATACGCAAGTAGTGAGCTTAAGCCAGCACTCTGGGCTATTTGCTACCTCAAGCCCACGCGAAGAGCTAGATAATATTTTGAATGCAAGCTTTGGGCTGTAGTTTTCTGATAGCGCAAAAAAAAATAACCCCTAAAAGGCAGACTGCCTTTTAAAGGTTATTTCAATGAACGCAAAAAGTGGAAAGATTTGGCGTTATTCAGTGTCTTCCACAGGAGGCTTGCTAGAAACACCCTCTGGACCACCTTTTTCTTGCTGGATTCGTTCGTAAATTTCTTCACGGTGTACCGATACTTCTTTGGGTGCGTCGATACCTAAACGCACTTGATTACCCTTAACCCCTAAAACCGTTATCTTAACGTCATCGCCAATGATAACCGATTCACTTATACGTCTTGTCAAAATTAACATTTATCCTCTCCTTTGCTCCTCACGTCCACTCACCCTAGCTACTTAGAAAGTCGCATATTTCCAATTGTAGTATATTAACTGGATTTTTTGCTTTACCTTCAATTTTCATTGTAACTGAATGAAAAAACTAATTATTTTGTTCCGTGTCCAAGCCAAATGCCGAGTGCAATGTCCGTGCGCCAAGCTCCATATACTTCTCATCAATCACCGCTGAGATTTTCACCTCAGATGCGGTTATTAGATGAATATTAATCCCTTCTCCTCCAAGCGCCTCATACATTTTTGAGGCAACCCCTGCATGTGATTTCATTCCTAGCCCAACCAGTGATAATTTAGCAATTCGTTGATTGCCAATCACATCACGCGCCTTAAATTCGCGTGCCAATTGATCAGTAATACTCAAAGCTTGCGGATAATCATCAAGATGCACGGTAAAGCTAAAGTCAATTTGACTTTCTTTACCACCATGATTGGGGACAAACATATCCACATCAATCGCGGCTTTGCGTATAGTATCCAGGATTCGATCCGCAAAATTTACCTGATTAGGCATGCCTAAGATAGTGAGTTTAGCTTGATTTCGGTCAAACGCAATACCCGAAAATTGTGGCTCTTGAGGCTGTTGCTGCTCACAGGTAATTAACGTACCAGGCCCCACCTCAAAACTGGACAAAACGCGAACATTCACGGCATGCCTAACCGCAAATTCAACGGCATGCAAATGCAAAACTTTGGCGCCTAAACTGGATAGCTCTAACATTTCATCAAAGGTAATCTTGGGCAAACAACGCGCACGGCGCACCACTCTTGGGTCGGTGGTGTAAACACCTTCAACGTCGGTATAAATTTGACACTCATCACTCTTAACTGCAGCAGCAATGGCAACAGCGCTGCTATCAGAACCGCCACGGCCGATGGTGGTGATTTCACCCTGCTCATTAACTCCTTGGAAGCCAGTCACCACAGGCACCTTGCTTTCTGAAAGTATTTGTTGAAGTTTATCTGTATTGATGTTGTTTATATGAGATTTTTTGTGAGGGCCATATGTTTCAATAGCAATCTGGCTAGCATTCAGCGAGCAAGCAGCGCAGCCTATTTCGTTTAGCGCCATGCTAAGCAACGCTGCCGATACTTGCTCGCCTGTGGACAATAAAACATCGTATTCACGCGGCTCGATATGGTTCACCGTATCATGCGCCAAACGCAACAAGCGATCTGTCTCACCTTGCATGGCGGACACCACCACGATCACATCGTGGCCTGCCTGCCGAGTTTTCGCAATAATACTCGCTGCATTGCGAATTCGCTCCACCGTCCCTAGTGAGGAGCCTCCAAATTTTTGAACATACAGTGCCATAAAATCTTCCTTAATTTTGTTTTGCAGTAACCTGTTCTCTCACCCAATCTTCTAATTCAGCCAGTGCTGCGGTTAAGTTTTCCGGATTATCGCCACCACCTTGTGCCATATCCGGACGACCACCACCTTTGCCGCCGATTTTGCTGGCGACTTGATTCAATAACTCAGTCGCATTGAAATAGTCCAAACAATTTTTGGTGACACCCGCCACCAGAATCACTTTACCTGAGACTGTGCTAGCCAAGACCACTGCGGCCTTGCCTAACTGTTGTTTCAATTGGTCAACCGTTGTTCTTAATGTATCTCGATCAACCTCACCTAATTCTGCAGCTAGTAAATGTATGTCGTTGATAGTTTTTGCTTGTTGTGCGAGTGAACCACTTTCTTGATTGGCCATCTTTTGCTTTAAACGGTTGATCTCTCGGCCAAGCTCACGATTTTGTTCGATCACTTGTGAGAATTTAGTAAGAACTTCATCACGATTCGTTTTCAGCATTGCAGCCAGGCTCTCTAACTGTTCCTCACCTCTTTCTATCCATCGTAATGCTTCATTACCAGTCACCGCTTCGATACGGCGAATACCTGCTGCTGACGCTGCTTCTGAAGTGATTTTAAATAAGCCAATATCACCACTGCGTCGCACGTGTGTACCACCACACACTTCTTTGGAAAACTCACCCATGGTGACCACCCGAATTCGCTCGGCATATTTTTCACCAAACAGCGCCAACGCGCCTTCTTCTTTGGCGTCATCTAGCGTGGTTTCATGGACATGGGATTCAACGTTGGCGCGGATTTGCTGGTTAACAAGGTGTTCAATGGCATGCAGTTGCTCGCGTGATAAGGCTTTTGGATGAGAGAAATCAAAACGTAAACGCTTGGCTTCGACTAACGAGCCCTTTTGAATCACGTGATCACCCAACACGCGGCGCAGCGCTTCGTGGAGTAAGTGTGTCGCAGAGTGATTTAACACCGTATCGCGGCGCGACTCATCTACCTCAGCATGTACTTGCCCTTCTACTTGAAGTGAACCTTTCATTACCTCACCGTAATGCAAGTAAACACTGCCTTTTTTACGAGTATCCTGCACGCGAAAACTACCAGAATCTGCATACAGATAGCCCACATCACCAACCTGACCACCCGACTCTGCATAAAACGGCGTGCGATCCAACACCACGATACCAAACTGCCCAGCCTCAAGTTGGCTGACCGGTTTGTAGTCCTGTAAAAGTGTGGTGATTACGCCTTCATCGTGCATTTTTTCATAACCAGAAAACTCCGTCTCACCCGGAATATGCAATTGCTGAATCTCATCCATGGAAAATTGCTGCGCAGCATGGGATTGGCGGCGCTGCTCGTTCATACATTGTTCAAAACCTGGATAATCGAGAGTGAGTTGACGTTCACGGGCAATATCGGCAGTGAGATCGGGTGGAAAGCCGTATGTGTCATACAGCTGGAACACAACATGGCCAGGGATTTCAGTACCTGGCAGTTTATTAATTTCTTCATCTAATATCTTAAGACCCCTACCTAATGTTTTGGAAAATTGATGCTCTTCTTGCTCAATCACTTGCTCAATCAGTGGCTGCGCTGATTTGAGATACGGATACGCGTCGCCCATCAAATCAACCAAAGGTGCAACCAGCTTATGAAAAAAGCTCTCGTTCTGGCCAAGCTTAAAACCATGGCGCACCGCGCGGCGAATAATGCGTCGCAGCACATAGCCACGCCCCTCATTAGACGGCATCACGCCATCAGCAATCAGGAATGCGCAAGAACGAATATGGTCGGCAATAACTCGCATCGATTGATTAGAGAAATCTTTGCAGTCAACAAATTGCGAAAGGGATTGCATTAAGCGTTGAAAGATATCGATATCATAGTTGTCATGCACACCCTGCACCACCGCAGCAACCCGCTCAAGGCCCATACCGGTATCGACACAAGGTTTAGGTAATGGATTAAGTTTGCCGTTAATGTCTCTGTTATATTGCATAAAAACGAGATTCCAAATCTCAACATAACGGTCAGCATCCTCATCAGGACTGCCTGGCGGGCCACCGGGAATTTCAGGACCATGGTCATAAAAGATTTCAGTACAAGGCCCACAAGGACCGGTATCACCCATTGACCAAAAATTGTCTTTTTCGCCGCAACGAGAAAACCGCGTTTGGTCGATACCCATTTCATTAAACCAAATATCTTCGCTTTCTTTGTCGTCTTTATAAACAGTCACCCATAACCTGTCGGCTGGAATTTGCAATTCTTCGGTGAGAAAGTTCCACGCGAAACGAATGGCTTCGCGTTTGAAGTAAGCGCCAAAGCTAAAGTTACCAAGCATTTCAAAAAAAGTGTGGTGACGCTTAGTGTAACCGACCTGATCAAGGTCATTGTGTTTACCACCTGCACGCACACATCTTTGCGAGGTAGTGGCACAATCATAAGGCCGCTTTTCTGCGCCAAGAAAGGTTTCTTTAAACTGGACCATGCCGGCATTGGTGAATAATAAGGTTGGATCGTTAATGGGAACTAATGAACTACTTGGGACAACTTCATGACCCTTTGCTTTAAAATAATCTAGGAATTTTTGACGAATCTGATTGCTATCAATCCAGGTGGTCATCGACTAATCTCACTCTCAAAATTTGGACTGACCTATAGTACCGTTTTCGCCTCGATATCACCAGAAAATACCAGGCAAAAGCCCATAGTGCTCCCTGCAAAATTTAGTTAAGATAGCCTCTGATTTTACAAGGAGTTTCAAATCATGACCCAAAAAATACACGCCCTGGCCATCTTTATGATCGCCGCACTGTTCGCCACGCTTAGCTTTGCTCAAAATAATGTCAAGTATGTGACCAGCAAAGAAGAACTCGCCGCCATGACCCCGCAACAAGCCCTGGAAAAACTCAAAGCAGGCAACCAACGCTTTTTAAACAACAACCTTCGCCAATATCAATTTGATGCCATTGCCAAACATACCGCCACCGCTGGCCAATTCCCATTTGCTATTGTCTTAAGCTGCGTTGATTCTCGCAGCGCACCTGATTTATTTTTTGACCAAGGCCTTGGCAATATTTTCGTTGCTAGAGTTGCTGGTAATGTGGTCGATACCAATATGCTCGCCAGTATGGAATTTGCAACTAAATTTGTAGGCTCTAAGCTGATTGTTGTTGTCGGACACACAAATTGTGGAGCTATTCAAGGCGCTTGCATCAACATCAACAAAGGCAATCTGCGCAATCTGGTCCTTGATATCCGCCCTGCGGTCAAGGAAGTCAAAGCAAAACTGGGGGATAAGTTTACCTGCGACTCATATGAAATCGTCGATCAAATTGCCAAGCAAAATGTTCTCGTCCAAATGCACGCCATCATGCGTTACAGCAAAATCATTAACAAATTAGCCAAAGAAAACAAAATTATGATTGTGGGCGCAATGCATGACCTAAAGACTGGTAAAATTACATTTT